>JAFYPA010000065.1 GCA_017560085.1 Clostridia bacterium | reverse complement strand
GTGCATTGTGCATTGTGCATTGTGCATTTTTCAAATAGCTTTAGCCTTTCTTCATCCCACAAGGAGTATCACCATGAAACTTTTCAACTCTCTTTCAAGACAAAAAGAAGAATTTACAACAATCGAGCCCGGCAAGGTAAAGATGTATGCCTGCGGTCCTACCGTATATAACTTTTTCCATATCGGTAACGCCCGTTGCTTTATCATTTTTGACTTTCTCCGCCGTTACCTCGAATACAGAGGCTATGACGTAACCTTCGTTCAGAACTTCACAGACATCGACGATAAGATGATAAAGAAGGCTAACGAGGAAGGCGTAACCGTTAAGGATATCGCTGAAAGATATATCGCGGAATACTATACAGACGCTAAGGGTCTCGGCGTAAGACCTGCTTCCGTTCATCCCAAGGCTACGGAAAATATCGACAGAATTATCGATATCGTTGCAACACTCGAAAAGGGCGGCTACGCATATGCCGTTAAGCCCAACGACGAGGCTGAAGGTATGGACGTTTACTACTCCACAAGAGCATTCAAGGGCTACGGTCAGCTCTCTCATCAGTCTGTTGACGACCTTATGCAGGGCGCAAGCGAAAGAACCTACATCGACGACATCAAGAAGGACCCGCTTGACTTCGCTCTCTGGAAGGCTGCAAAGCCCGGTGAACCCTCCTGGGATTCTCCCTGGGGTAAGGGTAGACCAGGCTGGCATATCGAATGCTCCGCAATGGTAAAGAACTTCCTCGGCGATAACATCGACATCCACTGCGGCGGTCAGGACCTCACGTTCCCTCACCACGAAAACGAAATCGCACAGTCCGAGGCCTACGACGAATGCTGCGGCTGCAAGGATACCCAGTTCGCAAAGTTCTGGCTCCATAACGCATACATCAACGTAGACGGAGAAAAGATGGCAAAGTCCGCAGGCAACTTCTTCACAGTCCGTGATGCCGCTAAAATCTACGGCTATGACTCCATCAGATACTTCATCATCTCCGCACACTACAGAAGCCCGGTTAACTTCTCCGAGGACACACTCAAGCAGGCAAAGGCGGCTCTTGAAAGACTCAATACCTGCGAAGAAAACCTCAAGTTCAGACTCGGTGCGGCAAATGACGGTGCAATGACAGATGAAGAAAAGGCACTTCTCGAAAAGCTCACAGCACACAAGACAGATATGATAGAAGCACTCGATGACGACTTCAACACAGCAAACGGCGTTGCGGCAATCTTCGAGCTCTGCTCCGATATCAACCTTGCCCTTCGCGACAACAACCTCTCCAAGGAATTCCTCGCAAATGCCAACGCCCTCTACACCGAGCTTCTCACTCTCTTCGGCTTTGAAAAGAAGGTAGAGGAAGCAGGCGACGAGGCTGAAATCGAAGCAATGATTGCCGAAAGAACAGCCGCAAAGAAGGCAAAGAACTACGCCGAAGCCGACAGAATCAGAGACGAGCTCAAGGCAAAGGGCATTATTCTTGAGGATACTCCGCAGGGAGTAAAGTGGAAGAGAGCGTAAAATCGCCTTTGGCGATTTTTAGTGAATAGTGAAGAGTGAATAGTGAATAGACCGGAAAATCGAAGATTTTCCTTAAGAAATTCCTACGGAATTTCGCTTTGATGTTGAAAACCTTCGGTTTTCTTCAATTGAATTCAAATTAGTACATCAAAGATTCAGCATATTCACCTGAAAATCTGCACTCTGCAATTTTTAATCAAATGAAAATTTGCGAAGCAAATTGTCGTTAACTATTCACTATTCACTATTAACTATTAACTAAAAAGGAGTTTACTCCCATGTCTCCCACCCTCATCCCAACCCTCGCCCTTGCATACCTCGGCGACTCTGTAATTGAGCTTCTCGTCCGTGATATGCTTGTAACACGGGGTATCTGCCATCCCAAGGATTTAAATAAGGCTTCCCGTGACTTTGTAACTCTCGAATCCCAGAGCAATGCCGTTGAGAATATACTTCCGATACTTACGGAGGACGAGATGGCAATGTTCAAGCGCGGCAGAAACTCAAAGCCCAACTCCGTTCCAAAGCACGGCGACAGAATACAGTACCTTCGTGCCACGGGACTTGAGGTGCTGTTCGGATACCTCTATAAGTGCGGAAAAACCGACAGACTTAACGAGCTTTTCAAAACAGCATTCCTGTCCGAAAAAGCTCCCGAAGCATCCGAGGAATGACCTTCGTATCAGCTTAAAATTCTTGCAGGGGGAACACACGTGAGCCCTGCAAAAATATTGAAGTTTTTGTCTCGCTTTTTTCAAAAAGCGAGTCGCCGAAGGCCTCTCGTAAAAAAGAAAAGGAATAATATCTTGGCTAACATATTCGATTTATTCAAGCAGATAGAAACAAAGGAAGCCTCAAGCGGCGGTGCTGTTACCCACCTTATCGTGGGACTCGGCAACCCCGGTAAGGAGTACGCCTTTACACGCCATAACGCAGGCTTTCTTACTCTCGATTACCTCTCCGATATTCTGAAGGTAAGCATCAACCGCTCAAAGTTCAAGGCACTTGTTGCCGAAGGAACGATAGGGGACAAGCGTGTGCTTCTTATGCAGCCGCAGACCTATATGAATAACTCCGGCGAGGCTGTTGCCGAAGCGTTTAACTTCTACAAAATAAAGCCGGAGAATGTTATCGTAATCTTTGACGATATCAGCCTTCCCGTCGGCAAAATGAGAATCCGCAAGAACGGCTCCGCGGGCGGTCACAACGGCATAAAGTCAATAATCGCACATCTTGGAACACAGGACTTCCCGAGAGTAAAAATCGGTGTCGGTGAAAAGCCCCACAAGGAAATGGATCTTGCCGACTGGGTGCTTTCAAAATTCCCGCAGGACGAGCAGAAGGTGCTTTTTGAAAAGTTCGGGGATGCAACCGAGGCTGTGAAGCTTATGGTTTCCGGCAAGACCGAGGAAGCAATGAACAAGTATAACTGAAACAGCAAAATACACCCCTAAATGGGTAAAAACATACCTCTTGATAAACAAACTCAAAAGTGCTATCATTGTATCAAAGCAATATAGCACTTTTTTAATATCTATTATATAAAGGAGAAAACAAAATGGGAAAGAAATACGATATTGCGGCTTTTATCTGGCCGTCATACACAGGCGACGAGCCAAGATCCCGAATCTTCTGGCCTGAAGGATACGGCGAATGGCAGTCCGTCAGAAGCGCACACTCAAAGTATGAGGGCGACTCCTGGCCGAGAAAGCCTCTCTGGGGCTACGTTAACGAAGCAAATCCCGATGTTATGGAAATGCAAATCAACTGCGCTGTTCGTCACGGTGTCAATGTGTTCATCTACGACTGGTACTGGTACGATGACCGCCCCTTCCTTGAAAACTGCCTTAACGACGGCTTTTTGAAGGCTCCCAACAATACTGATATGAAGTTCTACATAATGTGGGCAAACCACGATGCAAACCAGACCTGGGCAAAGAATCTGTCCGATGACCAGTCGAATACGGTTGTATGGCGTGGCGCTGTGGACTTCGACAGATTCAAGCACGTTGTGGAGAGAATGATAGAAAAGTACTTCTGCAAGCCTAACTACTATAAAATAGATGGCTGTCCCGTGTTTATGATATACCAGCTTGATACCTTCATCGAGGGCTTCGGAAGCATTGAGGAGGCAAACAAGGCACTCAAATATATGCGAGACGAGGTAAAGAAGGCAGGTTATCCCGGATTACACCTTCAGACAACCACAAGAAACTCCCATGCAATGAATGTTAGCGGAGTAGACTCCAAGGGTATGAGAATCCCTCACCGTGAAATAATGGAGATATTCGACTTTGACAGCTCGTCCCACTATCAGTTCGCACACGTTACAAATATGGACAGAGACTACCTTGAAATCCTTAAGGACGTAGAGACCGCCTACGAGCAGTTAAGCTGTGACTCCAAGCCCTACTTCCCGCATGTTTCCATCGGCTGGGACAACAATCCGAGATTCCACAGACTCGGCGGTGCTATCACAAAGAACAACACACCCGAAAACTTCGAGAAGGCACTCCGTCTTGCGAAGAAGTACGCCGACGAGCATCCCGAGCAGGTACCGCTCATCACCATCAACAGCTGGAACGAATGGACGGAAACAAGCTACCTCCAGCCGGACGACCTTTACGGCTACGGTTATCTCGAGGCGGTTAAGAAGGTGTTTGTGGACGAGGAAGAATAAGGTTAGTGAATAGTGAAGAGTGAATAGTGAATAGTTGTGGTTGATTGCTTCGCAATCTTCATTAAATTAAAAGTGTTGCTGTGATAACGGTGACTTTTGGGGAGAGGCTTGGCTTCTCCCTTTTTTGCTTAATGAATAATGAATATTGAAGGATGAATAATGAAGAATTGTTCTTGACATATTGTGAAAGCTATGTTATACTGATTTTGTAACCGGGGAAGAAACCCATAACAAAAAACGAAGCTACAAATAAACTGCAAGGGGGAAGACACCCATGGAAAAAAACATAATTGTGGTTGACGAAAACGGAAAAGAAATCGGAGCTACCTACCCGAAACGGGCAAAAGGGCTTGTAAAAAAAGGCAGGGCACGCTTCACGGACGAGAACACAATATGCCTTGCGTGTCCTGCGGAAGAAACAACGGAGGACGAAATAATGTCAGATTTGAAGATAGACAAAGCAACAGGCGAAGCTTGCGAGGTAACGGAATATACAAAAGAACAAAAGCAGACTTCGGAAAACGAAGCACCGACTCTTATGTATGTTCTCTCGCAAATAGAGAAGATAGCTGCAGATAATGCACACATATCGGAGGCACTTGGACAGCTCAATGAGTTGAAAACGGCAGGCCCCGGCGACATCTGCGGACAGAGCAAGGCGGATGCAATAGCTCACGTCGTGGACGCAAGAGAGGATACCAACCGCAAGCTTATCGGCTTTTACGAAATGCTTTATAAGGATATTCAGAGCACGGAAAAAAGCAAAAACAAAATCCCGAGTCAGCTTCTTGAGATAATCCACAATGAAGAGGATTACGAAGCAAGACTCGAGATGTTCCACGATTTATGTAATTTTTTCGCATAATACTTTAACCGGTATTTTTCTCAGGGCGGAGCAGAAATGCTCCGTTCCTTTCCATTTTTGCACAAAAAAAGAGTCCGAAAATCAAATTTCGGGCTCTTGTGTATTATTTGTTTTCGGTAATTCTTGCATACTCATCCAGAAGAATCTCCCGCTCACAGAACGGAACCTTCTCCTTACCGATAAGCTGATAATCCTCATGCCCCTTACCGCAAAGAAGCACCACATCACCGGGCTTCGATTCCCGTACCGCATAGCGTACAGCCTCGACTCTGTCCGTGATTTTTATATATTTTCCCTCGTCGGAGAAATATGATGCAATCTCGTCTATAATTCCCTCGGGACTTTCACATCCGGGGTTGTCGCTTGTGATAACGGAAAAATCCGAAAGCTCATTGCATACGCTTCCGAGACCTGCACGGCGAGTCTTTGTTCTTTCACCCACCGAGCCGAATACAGTAACGATTCTCTTGGGATTGTATGTCCGTACCGTCTCAAGAAGGGTGCGCATACTGATTTCGTTGTGAGCATAGTCAATAACAAAAAGCCTGTCGCCGAAAAGGGGAATCGTCTCGAATCTGCCTCTGATTCTCATATCGCGAAGAGCGACGATAACTTTTTTCGTGTCAATTCCGATTGTATCGCATACAGATATAAAAGCAAGTGTATTAAGCACGGAAAACTCACCGGGGACGGGAAGTGTAATAGCGTATTCCCCCGTGGGAGTACAAGCCGTAAAGGAAATCCCCAGCATATCCGCCGTGCTATACGGAGAAATGTCCTTCGCACCGTAGTCCGCACCGCTCTTTATACCATAGGTAACAACCTTACCCGAGCAGTCTCTTGACATATCGGGAAAATAATCGTCGTCCGAGTTGAAAATTCCCGTTTTGCAAAGGGAGAAAAGATGCTTCTTGCAGCTCTTGTAATGCTCAAAATCGGGATGCTCCGTAGGACCTATGTGGTCGGGCGAGAGGTTTGTGTAGAGAGCGGCGAAAAACTCAATTCCGTCAACTCTGTAGTTGAAAAGCGCCTGCGAGGAAACCTCGATAACGCAGATATCCACGCCCGCATCAAGCATATCACGGAACGTCCGATGAAGCTCAAGGCTCTCAGGCGTTGTATTTTTTGTCACAAAATGAAGTCCCGCATAATCAATACCGCTCGTGCCGATATAACCGCAGGGGACACCACTACGGGAAAGACAGTCCGCAATCATGCTCGCAATGCTTGTCTTGCCCTTGGTGCCGGTAATGCCGATAATCTTCATTCTGTCAGCGGGACGACCGAAGAACGCCGCCGAAACATACGGCAAAGCCTGCCTTGTATTTTCAAAGCGTACAACGACCGCATCCGAGGGAAGCTCAAGCTCTCTCGACACCGCAAACACACGGCAACCGCTGTCATAGGCACTCTTTGCATAATTGTGACCGTCGCTCGCACTTCCGACAAGGCAGAAGAACATAGTACCTCCGACAGCCCTTCGGGAGTCAAAGGTGATGTCTGAAACCTCGATGTCGGTATTACCGATGACGGTGTATTCTGTTTTTGAATTTGTCAGTAATTCGGATAGTTTCATAGTTTTTTAGTTCCTAAAAAAAGTGAATAGTGAAAAGTGAATAGTGAATAGTTCAGGATAATTTGCTTCGCAAATTTGCATTTGATTTAAAATTATAGAGTGCAAATTCTTAAGTGAATGCATTGAATCTTGGATAAAACAATTTCAATTCAATTGAAGAAAACCGAAGGTTTTCAACATCAACTCTTCACTCTTCACTATTCACTATTCACTAATCTAAAGTTCAAACCCAATCGTTTCTTTACCGCAAGCCTCAATCGCCCTCTTCGCAAGTACCTCAAGCGAATCGACAAACCTCGCATCAAGCCCCTCGTTCTTCTTGATAAGGCTGAGCTCTGTGCATCCGAGAATGATTTTCTCCGCACCCTTGTCGAAAAGCGACTGTGCCGCACGCATGAATTTTTCCATATCGACACGCTTTCCGGTCTTGATGTCGCCGTAAATTATGTCGGTTACTATTTTCTGATTTTCCTCATCGGGAACAACACACTCAATGCCGTGAGATTCAAGATAGCGGTGATAAGTCCTTGAGGAGACAGTGCCCTCTGTTGCGAGAACACCCGCTTTTTTTATGCCCTTGCTGTCAAGATAAGACGCCGTTTCCTCCATAATATTGAGAAAAGGAATATCAATGGCATCCGTCAGCATATCATAAAAGTAGTGTGCGGTATTGCAGGGAATGGCAAGGAGCGTAACGCCGTACTCCTTGAGCCTTTTGGAGTCCTCCACCATAATACGCAAAGGATTATCCGAGGACTTACCCATAATATAAGCCGTCCTGTCAGGCGTAGTTGCACGGCTGTTTATAACAATATCAATATGATCCTGATCACGCTCGGCTTTTGTGTGAGAAATAATCATCTCATAAAAATACACCGTAGCCATAGGCCCGAGCCCGCCGAGAATGCCGAGGATGGGGGAGGAGGGAGTTTTCATTTTGTACCTCGAATTTTGTTGAGTGAAGAGTGAATAGTGAATAGTGAATAGTTCAGGATAATTTGCTTTGCAAATTTTCATTTGATTAAAAATTGCAGAGTGCAAATTCTTAAGTGAATGCGTTGAATTTTTGATGTACCAATTTAAATCCAATTGAAGAAAGCGAAGCTTTCAACATCAATTATTCACTATTCACTCTTCACTATTCACTAAAACCATTATCTCTTGCAATATTTCTTATACTTCTTAAAATGATTAAATACCATCGCCGAAACATAAAATCGCCTCTTCAGATTGCCCTTGAGGTCTGCCTTGTACCAAAGGGAGGAAATGTACTTGCCCTCTTTTACAAGTGCCTTTGCTTCGTCGGCGTACTTTTTGTCTGCACAGTAGGTGTAGATTACCTTCTTGGGGATGTATGTCCAGAGGACCTTGGTGTCAACATACTTTGTTTCCATGCTTCCGAGACTGTCATTTACATAGTCCTCGTAAAGATATCTTGCTATGTTCTCGCCGGATGCCGTTACATAGAAGTTTGAGCGTCCCTGACGGAGATTTATTTCAAAGGCGCGGTAGGAGTTGTCTCGCTCGTCGAACTTAATGTCGAAGTTCGCAAAGCCGACATAGCCGATGTCCTCAAGGAACTTCTTGTAGCCCTCGCAAAGGTCGGGACGGTATTCGGGAATAATCGCCGCGTGATTGCCTCTGCCCTTGGGCGTGTGCTCCTCAAGAAGAACGTGACCGAGACACATCATCTTAACCTTTGCATCCTTACCGCAGTATGCTGTGAGGACATACATACGGCTGTCGTCACCGGGAATCATATCCTGAAGAATAATGCTGTCATCATAGCCCGAAGCGAAAATTTCCTTGATAATCGCATCCGCTCTTTCCTTGGAGTCCGCAACATAAACCTTGTTCATGCCGTCAAAGGGATGCTTCCAGTAAACAACACTGTTCGCAGGCTTTACGATAATCGGATACCTGAAGCCGAGATTTTCCTCGGTGGTAAGAGCAAAATCGGAATCCTTATAGAAAATCTTAGTGTTGGGGTAGAGAATACCGTGCTTGTCACAAGCCTTGTAGAATCTCTCCTTGGAAACAAAGTCGTCCATAATGTCCATCGAGCTGTAGGGCACAATAAATCTCGGACGAAGCTTGTCCGCATTTCTCGCAATGAGATTTGCATAGTCGTCTGTGCATCCGAGAATAAAGAACGCCTTATCCTCGCTCTTGTTCTCGTCATAGAACTTATTTACGACCGTCATAAAGGTCTCATCCGTATCCATAGCGGGCACGGAAACGAACTTAATAAACTTGGAAGCCTTTGTCGCACCGATTTCATAACGACCGAATGCATAAGAGCAAACGCCGTACTCCTCGTGGAAGGCTCTTGCAACATTGTAGCAGTTAAGGTCCGCACCGATAAGCACGGGAACGGGGGTT
>JAFYPA010000064.1 GCA_017560085.1 Clostridia bacterium | reverse complement strand
TGCATAATGCATAATGCATAATGCATAATCGAGGTTGAAAGCTTCGCTTTCTTCATTTTAATTACAAAAATTAGTCCCGGTGGAAATTTTGGTTTCCATCGGGATTTTTGTGTTTTATTCTTATTACTCGCCGTATCTCTCGCGAAGCATATTCTTCATAACCTTAACCGCAAAATCACCTGTTTCAATAAGAAGATTCTTGCTTATAGTGCCGAGGCTTACTTCCATGTTGTAGTTGCCCGTGTAGCCGATTTCGTCAAGGGCATCAAAGACGTCGTCCCAGTCGATTGTACCTGTTTTCGGAATTTTGTGCTGGTCGGTGAGGGTGTCGTTGTCGTTGAGGTGAAGGGCTATGAGGTTTTTGCCGCACATCCTTATAACGTCTGCGGGGGAAGGATTGCCGAAGCGTGTTGCCTTGTTGGAATGTCCCGTGTCTGCACAGATGCCCATATAATTGGCATTGTCATCTACGGCGCAGATTCTGTTGTATGTCATAAGGAACTCGCCTATGTCACCGAAAAAGTCAACACAGCCGAAGTTTGGAGCATCTCCGAAGGTCTCCGTTGCGAGCTTTACGCCGTACTTCTTTGCATATTTCAGATATTCCGTAAACATTGCAAAGTTGCCGTCACGCATAGCCTTCGGGTCGGCATCCGGACCCCAGAAAATGGTTGTAATGTCGTGCATAATGGTAATGTTCGCACCGAGTGCCTTTGTTGCCATACAGTCGATTCTGGCGTTCTTGAAAAGGTTTTCGTTTTCCTTTACCTGCTCGGGCGGATACATACCCGTGATTCTGCCGTGGGTCTGACCTATTTCAATACCAAGCTCCCTTGCATAGCTTCCGAGGTCTGTGAAATAGGATATAATCTCGTCATCCGACTTTGCAAAAAGTGAATTTTTGTTGTCCGCATTGAAGCAGCCGAGAGAAAGGTCGAAATCTATCGCATCCGCACCGATGTCAGCGGCAATTCTAATAGCTTCCTTGTGACCATATTTATTCTGAAGTGCCCCCGTGGCGATGCTTACTTTTCTTTTCATGATATTATCTCGCTTTCGTTTTACTTTAAAATGTTATTCTCCGTAAAATTCACGAAGCATATTTTTCATAACCTTAACCGCAAATTCACCTGTCTCAACAATAAGATTCGGGCTTACCGTCTTAAGATTAAGCTCCATATTATAATTACCCTTGTAGCCTACCTCATAAAGAGCCTGAAGAACATTCTTCCAGTCAATCGTGCCCGTACCGGGAACCTTATGCTGGTCTGTCAGCGTGTCGTTGTCGTTGAGATGAAGAGCGATTATCTTACCACCGCACATTCTTATGTGGTCTGCGGGGGAGGGATTGTTGTTAAAGCGTGTAGCCTTGTTAGCATGTCCCGTGTCAATGCAGTAGCCGAAATAGTCGGCGTTGTCATCTATGGCACATACACGGTTTCCGGACATAATAAGCTCGCTTGTGTTACCGAAGAAGTCACAGCAGTTGTACTTTGCACAGTCACCGAGGCTTTCCGAGGCAACCTTTACGCCGAATTCCTTGGCGCTCTTTAAGTATTCCGTAAAGAGATAAAAATTCTTATCTCTCATATAGGCGGCAGGCGTCTTGTCGTCACCGATTCTGCCGGTAACGCATCCGTGAACAACGGTTACAGGGCATCCGAGTGCCTTTGTCGCAAGACAGTCAAGACGGAAATTCTTGAAAAGCTTTTCATTTTCAGCCGTCTCCTCATCGGGGAAAAGACCGCTTATTCTGCCGTGGGTCTGACCTATTTCAATGCCGATTTCCTTTGCATATTTGCCTAAATCCTCGAAATAAGAATATGCCTCGTCCTCGGATTTTGAATATATCGAATTGGGATTTGCACAGTCGAATCTGCCGCCGCAAATGTCCATATCCACAGCATCCGCACCGATTCTTTTTGCTATATTAAGAGCCTCCTTGTCACCGAAGCTCTGCTGATACGCGCCGATGGCGATACTGACCTTTCTATCCATAATAATTCTTCCTTTCAAAAAAATAACAGCGGGATTTTGCTCCCACTGTCATTTTAGCACAATATTTTATATTCGTCAAGACCAAATTAAATATTTAAAAGCACAAGCGAAACAGCACCCAGAGCAAAGGAAATAATCTTCGCCTTTGACTGCTTTTCCTTGTAAAGAAGCACCGCCGCCGCAACCGTCAGAACAAGTCCTCCCGCGGAAACCGTAGGCTGAATAACCGACTGAGGCACGTTTCTCGCAACAAGCTGCATTACCATAAGATTTGTATATCCGTTTGCAAGTCCCGCAAGAATTCCGAAAATCCAGAGCTTCGATTCGCGAAGATACGTAACAAATCCCACACTCTGCTCCTGCGTTTTCTGCCCCTTGCCGAATATAGCAATACAAGCAAGAATAATTGTAACAAGCGCAAGTGATGTAATCATAAATTCGTTACCGTAAAGTCCCTTCTGGAACTTTACCTGTGACGCCTGAGTAAAGGCGCAGAAGCCGTTTCCGATTATATTCATAAGAACGAATATAACCCAAAGAAACGTAATTCTCGCATCCTCCTTCTTAAGGTTTGCAACCGCAAGGGAAACAAGAAGAACAACAAGCCCCACAATTCTCACCGCAGAGGGCATCTCGTCACCGAGAACAATAATACCCAGCACCGTGGGAATAAGAAGCGAGCAAGCCCCGAAAAGAGTTCCGAGAGCCATAGGACCGTGCTTGAGCGCAAGCTTGCTTCCGCAGGTTGCCGTACCGTATGCCGCCGCAAAGCAAACCGAGTAGGGGAGGTACTTGAGAATAGGACTGAAGTCAAGCGAATTAAGTCCCGATATTACAAAAAAGATAAGTGCAAAAACAACCGTGCAAAGTGAATAAACAATAGGTGAGCTGTGCTTTGCCTTGACAAAATATTCCTTTGCGAAAATACCCTGTATTGTTGCGGAAAACAGCACGGAAATCAGAATGGCGTAGTCAATGAATGTCATATTTTAGTCTCCGTATAAATTATTTTATTAAATTATAATACCGCCCGAAAAAAATTTCAAGTTCCCAAAGTCACGAATTTTTGCACTTTCTTCCCGAAATGGGAACAAAGAAAAGGACGGCACGCAAGCACCGCCCGAAATCTTTATTTTATGTTGAGAAGAATTACCGAAAGAATACCTATAATAAAGCCTGCAAGCTTCATCTTTGAGAGCTTCTCTCTGTAAATGAATATTGCCGCAAGGGTGGAAATAATGATGCTACCCGAGGAAATCGTAGGATACATAACCGAGCTCGGAAGATAGGCAACAAGGAACATAACCATATGATTCGTAAAGCCGTTGAAAAGACCCGCAAGACCTGCGTTGAGGTAAAGCTGAATATCGGAAAGCACGGCTCTTCTGTTTTTGCAGAGCATAACCGAGCCGGACATCATAAATACAACCACAACCGAAAGGGAGATAATCATAAATTCATTCTTGTAAAGCCCCGAAAAATCCTCCTGCTGAACTCTCTGAACAACCGTGCAGACCCCGTTCATAATAAGGCTCATGGTTACAAAAAATACCCATTTCGGAGTAATTCTCGCATCCTCCTTCTTAAGGTTTACAAGCACAATGGAGATAACAAGAAGCACAAGTCCCGTAACGGTAAACGCCGTCACCGTGTCATGACTTACGAAAATTCCGTAAAAGGTTGGAATCATAAGTGAATAGGAGCTGAAAAGAGCAGACAGCGAAAGCGGTCCGCATCCGATGCTTGCCTTGCTGAATATAACCGCAAGACCGTAAGTTACCGCAAAGGCAAGACTGTATGGAAGCACCTTGCCGAATTCGGAAAAATCAAGCTTTCCAATACCGCTTATTAAAAAGTAGGAAAGCGAAAGCAATACGGAAAAGGACGAGAATATGTAGGACGATGTGCTTTTCGCCTTCACAAAGTAGTTTTTTGTAAGTATATTCTGCCCCGAGAGGGTTATAAGCAAAAGAGGTAACAATAAATAATGCATAGTAGACTCCGTTCCGAAAATTTACCGTATTATTATACCTCATTTTATTGATTTTGGCAAGTGCTTTTGTATTAAAAATTTGCACTTTTGTCCCGAATGTGCGGAAAAACTTGACATTTTTCCCGAAGTGTATTATAATTTAAAAAAATCCCAACGGAGAAATATATGATACTTAAGTTTGACAAAGAAAAGCTTGACAGAATCCTTTCCGATTTCAGCCTTATCACGGGCGTGCCCATTGCCATTCTCGGTCAGGAATTTGAATATATAGCGAATTCCCGCACGGAGGAGCAGAAATTCTGCCTTACACTTCAGGAGGCGGACAACTGCTACAGATGTAAGTGCTCCGATATGGAAATGCTGGAAAAATGCAAAATAAGTAAGAAGGCTGAAATGCACATCTGCCACGCAGGACTCTGCGATATGGCAGTACCGCTTGTTTCGGACGGTGAAATTCTTGCATATATAATACTCGGACGAATAAGAACGGACAGGAGCGGACTTTCAACCGAGAAGGTAAGCTGGTTTGACGGCGACATAAACGAGCTTTGCAGACACTACGAAAGCCTCGCATACTACGACAAGCAGGGACTCGGAAGCGTTGCAAACATAGCGGTTGCTGTGGCATCCTACATTCTCGGAGACGGAGTAATAAAGCCCCAGTACAACCTGATGGCGGAAAAGGCGGCACGGTACATTGACGAAAACCTCTCGGAGAATCTGACGGTTTCCTCACTTTGCAGATACCTCGGTGTCTCCAAGAATCTTCTCTACGAAAACTTCAACACCGCCTTCGGAAGCAGTATCAAGGACTACATAACCAAAAGACGTCTTCATCGTGCGTTGAATCTTTTAACCGACACCGAGCTTTCCGTGGGCGAGATTGCGGACAGTGTAGGAATATGTAATCACACCTATTTCTCAAGGCTCATAAGCACAAGCACGGGAATGTCTCCTCTGAAATACAGAAAAAGCTCAAGGGAAAAATAAAGTAAATACAAATGCAAAAGCTTCGGGCAATTCGCAACCCGAAGCTTTTTTGTATATTAAGAATAATACCCGATTATAGTGCGAAGATTCTGCTCTTCCGTCGCTTTTTCTTCGGGGACAGCAAATTTGTGAAAATCACAATTTATAATCTCAAGCATTTCCTCGGCATAAGCTCTTGCAAGAGCCTTGTCCGTATTTCTTGCTGTAGGATGAAGCCTTGCGTGATTGCCGTAATAGATATCACGAAGCACCTTATCGGAAAGATTAAGCGGCTTTAAAAATCCGAGATGACCTTCCTCAATTTCCATATCCTCGGATTTTTCAAGACAATGGCGTACAAGATTTATTCTGTGTCCCGCATCACCGCTCTGCTCGTATTTGTCAAAAGCATCACCCTCGACGGGACGGTTGTAAGTGTCCGAGCCGAAGAAGATTCTGTCCGAATATTCCTCAAAGAATTTCACGGCGTCATTGTAATGCTCGGTAAAGCCCTTGAACATTGATGCACCGGGTGTCAGGTCAACGGATACGTTTTCGTATGTGTCAAAGAATTTTCGAAGCTCGTCCGTATTATGCCCCAGAAAGAAGAAATGCGCAAGACAAAGCTTAAGCTTCGGAAATTTCTTCATTACACCGTAAACCTCTTGGTGAAGCTCCTCGAAGGACGGATATGTGCCGTCACCGTACCACCAGCCGCGGGACAGGGCATAAGGCGATATTGATTCCTTGGGTCCCCACGCAGTGTACGGATCGCCGAGATGCATTTTTACGGGGAATCCCGCTTCCTCCATAAAGGCGTAGGATTTGTCGAATATTTCATCACACAGCGGATGTCCCAGCTTTTTGCGAAATTCCGGCTTTCCCTCAAGCATCTTGAAGCCGTCAAAGCCGATATCGTAAAGCCTCTTAACCTGCGCAAGATATGACTCTGCTGTATCCGTTCCGTCAAAGAGGTGCGTAAAGCTTCCGTAAACGAACGCACTGTCCGCCCTCGCTTCATTGAGCCTGTCACGAACGTAAATACCCTTTACATTGTTCGGGAAGTCAATGCTTCTGTGTCCGCTTCCGCAGGAAATACAGTTCATTGTGATTCTTGATATATCAAAGTAATCCGTTATTTCACGGAAGATATTTATTGTGCTTTCCACCGTTTCGGGATATATAAGATGAAAATGTGTGTCGCAAAGGGGGAGAGGTCGGTAATTGTTTCTTTGGACATTTTTCATTTTGTTACCCTCTTTTTATTTTGCAAAGTATTCGTAAGCCGCCTTTACGCTTCCCAGCTCCTCATCGAATTCCGAATGAGTGTGAGGCGTAAGCAATCCGTGCTCATATGCATCCAGAATGTTAGCCGCTTCAAGCGCACAAAGCTCCTTGTTGACCTCTCTCGCATCACCCTGACGGTTTACGAAGTTGTCGTGGTAAATCTTCTTTCTTACATCCTCCGAGAGGGAAAGAGGAATGATAGTGCCGTAATGTATATCCTCAAAGGGCTCTGTTCTCTCAAGAGCAAAGCGGACAAGATTGTTTCTGTGACCTGCATCACCGCTGTCCTCATAGCTTTCGGGATTATTGCCGTAGTCGAAATTGTATGTGTCAGTACCATAGTAGATTCTGTCAGAATAATCGTTGAAGAACTTAACCCATCCGTCGTGATCCTTGGAGAAGCCTACGAACATTTCACCGCCGGGTGTCATATCAAAGGAAACATTTGGGTATGTGTCCATAAATCTTCTTGCTTCCTCAAGTTCATCCGAAATAAAGAAGAAGTGAGCAAATGTTACCTTGAGCTTCGGGAACTTTTTGAGAAGTCCCTCCGTTTCGGCACGAAGTCGGTCAAAGGTCTGGAAGGATTCATCATATACCCATCCTCTTGCAATGGCAATAGGGGAGGCGTTCTTTACATCCCAGCATTTTCTCGGGTCTGCAATGTGATGCGTTATCGGAAGCCCCTTTTCCTCAATAAACGCATACATCTTGTCATAAATCGGGTCGTCAATCGCAAAGCCCGTGTCCTTTCTGTAATCGGGCTTACCCTCGATGAACTTGTATCCGTCAACGCCCATCTCATAAAGCTTCTTTACCTGACGAAGATAACCGTCAGCGGTGTCCTTGCCGTCGTGGTGATGGTAGATGTGACCGAATACATAGCAGTTATTCCTGCGTGCCTCATTCATTTTTGACTTTATATAAAGAGCCTTGATGTTTCCGCCGGGGTCCTTGAAGCCTCCGCCAAGACCGGTAAGCGCGCAGATGCATATTCTTTCGTAATTGTAGTAGTCGCAGATGATATTGAAAATTTCAATCGCTCTGTCCGCACTTGTGCCTTTTTCTATATGAAGATGGCTGTCACAAAGAGGCTGATTTGAAAAGCCGTTTTTTTCTCTGTTTGTCATTGGAGTTCTCCTTTTTGCTTTTGTGCTTTGAAGCCATTATATCACCGAATTTCGGAATTTGCAATAGTAATCGGAAGCTTTTGCCCGAAAATAAAAAAGAAACAGTACGAATATCGGAGGAAGCAATGCTTCAATATCTCTCCGTGTTTCGGTACTGTTTCCCGACACACAAAATATCAAGTCGGATCTGGTTGTATAATAACCTTCACGCATAATAATTAGTCTGCCGAAATAAGTATAGCACGGCAAAAAATAAAATGCAATTACAAAAGTGTAAACAAAGCGGAGAGAAGCCGATGAAGCTCTCTCCGAAAATTATTATTCCACATCAACCCATACAAATGGCGTCTTCATAGCCTTAAGTCCCGCTTCTCTTACGGCAATAACACTCACCGTCTGCTCGTGCGGAGCTCTTATCTTGCCGTCCTTGAAGAATTCAATCAGGTCCCTTATAAAGCTCATAAAGAAATCGGAGTCAACTCTTCTTGTCATAGACTTGTTTTCCTTGTCAACAACCGTGATTTCAAACTTTTCACCCATTGCCTGATACATATGAGCGCATCTTCCGTCCTCGAACTCAATTACCATTGACGGATGAACCTCTGTACCCGTGTACATAACTCTCACAGGTCTTGCCTTCATAATCATCATAATAGGCTCTATCTGATGAATGGAGTACATCTCATATGTTCCCGAGCCCTTGGAGTAAAGACGGTCAATGGCAAAGCCCTCAAAGTCCTTGTATTCCTCCGCAAAGCGAAGAGCAGAGCTTGAATATGTCTGTGTACCCGATGCATCCGCAACAGCGAAAATTCTTCTTGCCGTCTCGGGATCGGGAGCGAAGGTCTTGTCAACGTATGTAAGCTTGCCCGAGGAAAGGGGCTTTCTGCACAGCTCCTCGTGCATTTCGGGATTGTTGGGGGAGAGAACGATAAGATAGTCGCTCTTTTCTATTACCTCCTCCATAGTGTTGCAAAGCTGTACGCCGAATTTTTCAGCCCATGCCTTGTTGGAAATTTTGTCATCGCCAAGCTCCTTCGGCGGGTCAATCATACCCCAGGCATAGGCTACCTCAAATTCACCGTTTGAGGCGGTCTTTATGAATTCGGGATAGTTGTTCGCGTGCCATTCGTCAAGAAAGTAATCTATAAAGCCAATCTTTTTCATAATCTGCTCCTGTCTGCATCAGTTTATTTCAATTTCTCTGTGTGCCTCGGAGGAATCGTAAACGCCCTGAAGAATCTTTGCCGTGATGATGTTTGTATCAATGTGAGAGGGTGCCTTTTCGCCCGTCTTTACACAGTTTATAAATGCATTGATTTCCGTCTGGAAGTGATTCTTGGAGTTGTATTCAAAGCTTGTCTTTGTAAGCATACCGTCCTTTGTACTCCACATTTCAAAGTGCTTGCCGTAGTAAAGACGGATACCGCCCTTTGTACCCATAAAGTCGATGTACTGCTCGTTTTCACCGATGTTCTGCGCCCACGCACCGTTGAAGGTGATAGTCGGTCCTTCCGTTCTTACAATACCCACAACAGAGTCGTCAACATCGTACGTTCCGTTTACGTCACGGGTGTTTTCAGCCCACATATATGTGTAATTGTAATTTGCAATATCCTTGCCGAGCTTACAGAATGCCTCTGCACTTACGGTTCTAGGAGCAGGGTCGCCCGTACAGTACATAACGATATCAAGATAGTGAACACCCCAGTCAATAAGCGCACCGCCACCGGCAATTTCCTTTGTTGTGAATGCACCGCCGATACCGGGAATGGAGCGGTGTGCTCTGAAGGAAACATATACGGAATAGATTTCACCGAGCTCGCCCGAATCAATAATTCTCTTTATGTGGTTTACACCGTCATTGAAGCGGTTAACGACACCGATGTTGAGCGTCTTGCCCGTCTCGTGCTGAGCCTCCTGCATCTTTATAACCTCGGGAAGAGTTCTCGCCGCAGGCTTTTCGCAAAGAACGTGCTTGCCCGCACGCAGAGCATCACAGGTGATAATGCTGTGCATCTTGTTGGGGGTACAAACGGAAATAGCCTCGATTTCGGGGTCTGCAAGCACCTCCTTGTAATCAACTACAGCCTTTCCGCAGCCGTATTTTGCAACCGCCGCCTCTGCTCTTTCGGGGATAATGTCGCAGAAATACTTGATTTCCGCATCGGGACAGCCGAGATATGACGGAATGTGTGCGCTGTTTGCGATTGTACCGCAGCCTATTACTGCTACCTTTACTTTACTCATGTTAGTGTTCCTTTCAGTGTTTTTATTGATTTAAGTATACTATGTTCTTTCTAAAATAACAATGCATAAAACGATAGTATATTTGTATTTTTATTATACTCTGCTTGCGGATAATGAGCAATGGACTCTGATGCTTAATCGTGTGTCCCAATCCGCTTTTTTCGTGCTTGCTTGTACTGCGTGGGAGTTTGACCGTGCTTTTTTCTGAATGCCTTGCAGAAGCTTTGCAGTGAGCCGTAGCCGATAATTCGGGCAATTTCCGATATCGAGTGCTTGTCGTCAAAAAGAAGCATCTCCGAATAACTGAGTCTTGATTCGGTTATGTATTCGCTGATTCCGACACCAAGCTTTTTCTTGAAGAGATGAGAAATATAGCTTTCACTGTAGCTGAATTTTTCGCATATTTCACGCACAGATGGACAATTCGGTGTGGACTTGTCGATGAATCTTATTATATCGTAAAGCGGTTGACCTATAAAACGTGCTGATTTTTCCGGGAAAAATTTTTGTCCCTCTGTCCCGGAAAACAGTCTTTGTGCAAGTATAAGAATATATGTTATCAGTGACTCCGATGCCTTTTCCGAATTTCTGCCGTTACTGTAGCTCTCGTCTATCAGCATAGCAAAAAGCTTTCCTACTCCCGAGCTGTCCGAAACGACATAGGTAGGACTTTGGTTGAAAAGCTCCTTTATGCTCGCCGGTAACAAATCGTGAAAGTCACAATTAAAACCGAACCCCAGAAAAGCAAAGCGCAGACCGCATGACTTAGAAGATTTTATGGTGTGCCACTCATCCTTTGATATTATGTGAATGTCTCCGCTCTTGATTGGAATTTCTTTGTCTCCGGTTGTGAACGTACCTTCACCGGAGATTATGTAGCTTATCTCGTGGCATATTTGTTTATGCTTTTCTATGCAAGCGTTTGCGGACATTTCAAGCTCGCCCACCTGATAAATATCAAAACCGCCTGCATTTTTTGGATTCTGAAAGTCATTTTTACTGAATTCAAAATATTTGAAATCGTAGCGTGTTTTCATAATGTGTCCTTATTTGCTGTTTTTGTGTAAGTATAACACATTTTTTAACCGTAAGCAATAGGTTTTACTAACAAAAATACGAAAAAATAGACGAAATAATGTATTTTCTATTGCAATTTTCAAAAATGTATGGTATTATATTGATAACTTATATCCGTAAAAAATGCGGAAATAAATTTTAAGGAGAAAAATTATGAACAACCAGAGAGAAAAGCTCGGCTCAAGACTCGGCTTTATTCTGCTCAGCGCAGGATGTGCAATCGGTCTTGGCAACGTATGGAAGTTCCCGTGGCTTGTAGGTGAAAACGGAGGCGCGTTCTTCGTTCTGATTTACCTTTTATTCCTTGTTGCTATGGGTATTCCGATTATGACAATGGAATTCGCCGTAGGTCGTGCGGCACAGAAGTCCCCCGCAAGAATGTATCACGCGGTAACCCCCGAAAAGAAGGGCTGGAGAATCCACGGTTACGCATCCGTTGTAGGTATCGTAATGCTTATGATGTTCTACACAATGGTAGCGGGCTGGATGCTTTATTACTTCGTTGAAACAATCAAGGGCACATTCGTACCTCTTAACGCAGAAGAAATCGGCGGTGTATTCGGCGGTCTTGTTGGCAGCTGGGATACAATGACAATCTATATGGCTATCGTAACAATCGGCTGCTTTGCAATTCTTTCCATAGGTCTTCAGAAGGGACTTGAAAGAGTTACAAAGTATATGATGCTTGCGCTTCTTGCGATTATGGTATTCCTTGCGGTTTACAATATTGCACAGCCCGGTGGTGTTGAAGGTCTTAAGTTCTACCTCGTGCCCAATGTTGAAAGCTTTATGGCTGATCCCATCAATGTTATTGTTTCCGCAATGAATCAGTCCTTCTTCACACTCAGCATCGGTATCGGCTCTATGGCTATCTTCGGAAGCTACATAAACAGAGACAGAGCACTCTTCGGCGAAGCACTCAACGTTGCTATCCTTGATACCTTCGTTGCACTTACCGCAGGTCTCATTATTTTCCCTGCTTGCTTCTCCTTCGGAATTCAGCCCGATGCAGGTCCTAACCTCATCTTCGTAACACTTCCCAACGTATTCAACCAGATGGGTCCCGTTGTGGGCAGAGTGGTTGGCGCGTTCTTCTTCCTCTTCCTCTCCTTTGCGGCTATCTCCACCGTTCTTGCGGTGTTCGAAGCAATTATCGCTTGCTTCTCCGATATGCTCGGCTGGACAAGAAAGAAGGCTTGTGTTCTCTGCTGCATTATTATGCTTGTACTCGCAATGCCCTGTATCCTCGGCTTTAACGTTCTTTCAAATGTTAACCTTATGGGCGTTCCCGGTAAGAACATTATGGACTTTGAGGACTTCATCGTTTCCAACTGTCTGCTTCCTCTCGGCTCACTTGTATTTGTTCTTTACTGTACATGGAGTAAGAAGGGCTGGGGCTGGAAGAACTTCACCGAAGAAGCAAACGCAGGTAAGGGTCTTAAGGTTCCCTCATGGCTCTTCGGCTACTGCAAGTATGTGCTTCCCGTGATTATCGTATTCCTCTTCCTCTTCGGAATTTACGGTATCTTCTTTGCAGGCTGATAACATTCAATAAAAAATTTCCGACGGCTTTTCGGTCGTCGGATTTTTTTGCGTAAAAATATCCCCGACGGAGCTGCTTCCATCGGGGAATTCTGTTACTTATTCATTTCAAAAGCATTTACCGTCTCACGAACCTGAAGAAGCTTCGGCTGGCTCTTTACCGCAAGGTCATCGTGGTCGTAAACACAGAGCCACATACAGCATCCGAAGCGGGGACCTACTCTGCGAAGAACATCGCACTTTCCACCGCAAAGATAGAGGAAGGGAAGACCAAGCTCACGCTTGAGCCTGTCTATAATCATAAGATTGTCTATCTGCTGAGTATCGTCCTCTGCGTTGGTAACTATCTTGCAGACGTCAGCGCCTCTCTCCTTGTGAGCGTTGGCAATCTCCATTACTCTGTCGGAGGGGGTGTACTTGCAAACATGGGAGGACATAAGCACCTCACCGCCCAGCGCGTGAATCTCATCTATAAGCTTTTTCTGCTTTGCGATAGCCTCTGCATCATCGGTAAGCTCACCCTCGGTTCTGCAGAAAAGGTCGCCCATAATGTCGGCGATAGTACCACCGCATCTTGTGATTTTCTTAAGCTCCTCTGCGATTTCCTCGTCCGAGCAAAGAGGCTTGTCACCGGGGCATCTGTAGAAGGTGAAGTATGTGGGATAATCACCTGCCGCGTGGAATATCGCCTTGTAGCATTCCTCTGTTCTGTATTCGGGAAGAAGCTTTTCAAGCTGGAAGCCGAGCGCGTCTGCTCCCGAAGCCTTTGCAAGTGCTATTTCGTCTATTATTTCAGTGGGTGTTCTTTTGATAATCATAACCGTCTTGAGCGGTTTGTCGTGTCCTAAAAATGTGGGCTTCATAATTTGCCTCCTGTAAATTTATCAGTCGTTCTTGGGTGCAGTCTTTTTTTCGGGCTGAGGGCCTGTCTTGTTCATAAGTACGTTTCTTCCGCCGTCAATAAGAATTGTCGTACCGTTGATGAATGCACCTCTGTCAGAGGAAACGTAAAGAATCATATCAACAATTTCCTGCGGATCTGCGGCTCTGCCCGCCATAGTCTTCATGTTAGCCATACCGGGACGGGTAAGCACGGGACCCGGTGCGACACACACGGAACGGATATTATATTCCGCACCGTACTGAGCAAGTGTTTTAACAACACCCTTCATAAGCGCACTCTTTGCGGCGGCATAAGCCATAGTACCGCCCTCTTCACCTGTAATTGAGCCGAGAGAAATCATTACACCGCTGTACTGCTTTGCCATTTGTGCAAAAACAGCGTGCTGGAAGTACATAGCACCCTTGAGATTAAGGTCAATACCGAAGTCGATTGCACTTATCGGAATTTCGTGATAAGGCATCCACGGGAGTCCCAAAAGACGAGTCTCTGCACCGCCCGCACAGGTAACAAGAATATCAATCGCACCGAATGCCTCGACAGCCTTGTCACGGCAGGCAACAACCTGCTCATAATTGGTAACGTCAACCTTAACGGCAATGGCCTCGCCGCCATTTGCATTAATTTCCTCGGCGGCACTCTTTACCGCATCCTCATTCAAATCCGCAAGAACAACCTTTGCGCCTTCCTTAGCATAACACTGGGCGCAGAGAAGACCCATACCCGAGCCCGCACCTGTAATAAGTGCAACCTTTCCGTTTAAATTAAGTTCCATAATATACTCCTTTTTATAGTGAAAAGTGAATAGTGAATAGTGAATAGTTGAGGTTGATTGCTTCGCAATCCTCCGTTTTTTTGCCAATGCAATTTCAAATAAATTAAAATTCCGAAGGAATTTTTTCCTTGATTATGCATTATGCATTATGCATTATGCATTAGTTTTTCGTCTTTCCCTCCGTCAGCCCGCAAAGCTCAGAACGTCATAACAACCTTTCCCGCGCTCTTACCGTCACGAAGAAGTGCGTGTGCCTCGTTCGCTTCCTTTATGGACATAACCTTCCAGATTGTAGGTCTGATTTCGCCTGATTCAACCTTCGGCCAGATTTCCTCTACAAGCTTTGCAAGAATTTCACCCTTGTAGGGCTCGGGCTTGCTTCTGAGTGTGCTTCCGATAAGGCGGATGTTCTTTACGTACATTGTTCTCATATTTACGGGAGAGATATCTCCTGCGAGAGTCGCAATCATAATCCAGCGACAAGCGTATGCACAGTAGGGGAAGCACTCGCCTACCTTTTCGCTGCCGAGACAGTCGATAGCAAGATTAAGAGGTCTTCCTGCCTCGCACTCTGCCTTGAGTACGTCAACTATGCTTTCCTTGGATGTGTCAACAACAATGTCCGCACCGAGATGTGCTATGGACTTTGCCGCTTCTTCGTTAAGTACGGTTGTGATAACACGGAGTCCGAATGCCTTTGCCATAGGGATTACAACACTTGCAAGTCCCGATGCGCCTGCGTGCATAAGGAAGTTCATACCGGGCTTTGCACCGCCCTCGATAAAGAGGTTGAGATATGCCGTAGCATATGCCTCGGGAAGTGCCGCCGCATCCGTAAGGGAAAGCCCCGCAGGGATTGGCATAAGCATAAAGGACTGGACAGTTACATATTCCGCATAACCGCCACCGCCGAGAAGTGCGCAGACCTCGTCGCCGATTTTCCACTTGCCCTCAGCCTTTGCTTCCTCGGACATATCCTCGATAACACCCGAAATTTCAAGACCGGGCCAGTCGGGGCATCCGGGAGGGGGAGGATAACAGCCGTCAACCTGCATAAGGTCTGCTCTGTTTACCGCTGCGGCGTGAACCTTTACAAGCACCTCGCCCGCCTTCATTGTCGGATTCTCAACGTCCGACCACATAAGCTTCTTATCATCTGTGATTACTACTGCTTTCATTTGTTTACTCCTTTTGTAAATTTGTATTCCCGAAGGAATTTTAGGTTAATTCATTATAACATATTGACAATCGTTTTTAAAATTGATATAATATCAAAAAACAGAACTATTCTACCGTTTTAAAGGAGGATTTTCCGTGACGAATATATCATCCGCATCAAGGCTTACCTTTTTTAAGGTGGGCAACTACAGACATAAGGATTATATTTTTGACGCAAGCTGTATGCCGAGACCCCACTTTTGCCTCGGAATTCTTCTTTGCGGCACGGCGGAATTTACGGACAGCACGGGAAGCGGCGAGCATTTTACTCTGCACCCCGGCGAAATAGTTTTCGTGCCGATAACCACAAGATACGTTTCAAGATGGCAGGGAAACCCCGAGGTAAGCTACATAAGCATCCACTTCGCCTTTGACTACCCGGGAATTTTTACACGGCACAAGAATTTCAAGCTCCAGAAGTATACCCCTGCAGACAGCGAAAAAACAATTTCCGACTTTAAATTCATCCTTGAAAGCTACGAAAGGGACGAGCAGGGACAGCTTGAATCCTTGTCGAAATTTTTCTCGCTTTTAAGTACAATTCTCCCAAATCTTGAGTGCGGAAAGGAAAAGCAGATAGACTCCAGAATCAGCCGTGCGATAGAATATATCGAAAACAATTACGCCGACAACATAACCGTGGATACCCTTGCAAGCATCAGCAATATGAGTCCGTCCCGATTTTTCCCAGGCTTCAAGGCGGCTCTCGGCGTAACTCCCGTGGACTATCTCAACCACTACCGCATAAACCGTGCAATCGCCCTCCTTATCAACAACGACGATATGACAATCGAAAGCATAAGCGGTGCCGTGGGCTTTGAGTCCTCCACATATTTCAGAAGGGTATTCAAGAAAATTACGGGCAAGAATCCCAAGGACTACAGAAAAATTTCAGCAGAGATTTAGTCTGCCGTACATAAAGAAAAACCACCGAGGACAAATAATCTTCGGTGGTATATTTTTTACTTGCAGACAAGGTCAATAATCTTCATACAAAGAGGCATTGTCGCAATTGAAACAAGTATGGAAACAAATGCGATTGACGCCCCAAGCTTGTAGTTTCCTCCGCACATCTTCGGGAATACAACCGTGTTGAGTCCGCAGGGAACAAGGAACAGCATGGAAAGCGGAATAACAAAGCTCTTGGGTAAAAACTGCGAGAGAATAAGAATAACCGCAATGGGGAATACCAGCATCTTAATAAAGGCAACCGCATAAACACGCTTGTCGGAAAGCATTTCCTTCACGGGGAATTCGGCAACCGTGATACCTGCAAGAAGCATACTTACGGGAGCCATACATGCACTTGCATCAATTGTAATCTTGTTGACAACGCCGAGGAAAATTTCGACGGGTGACATAGACGCATAAAGCACCGCATCACTTGCGGACGGAAGCGAGGGAAGGGAAAGGGAAGTGATTCCGAAAAAGCATCCTATAAAAATCGCAACGAAAATCGGGTTTATCATACGCTTTACGGAAATCTTCTCCTGACCTGTAAGCATTCTGTAGCCTTCCGTGTAAACGTAGATGGAGAAGGGAAGAGCGGCGAACATCATATCACTCATTGCGGCACTGCCGTAAACACTCTCGCACATAGCGTAGCCGATATAGCCGTAGTTTGAAATCAGCACGGAATACTTTATAATCGGTCTGTCTCTCTTCTCCTTTACGAATCTCGGAACGAGAAGAGTTGCTATACTTACGGAAATTACAAGTATCGCAATGCCCGAAATGAGTATTGCGTATTTGCTTCTGAGATAGTCCATATTGAAGGTGGATGAAAATCCTCTGAACATCTTGCAGGGCAGGAACACCCACACCTCAAGAGCGGAGAGTATTTTCGCATGCTCGGCATTGAGCTTTCCGAGCTTTGTGAGTATGTAGCCGATAAGGGCGAACAGCAAAAGATTTG
Organism: Clostridia bacterium; assembly: GCA_017560085.1. GTDB lineage: Bacteria > Bacillota > Clostridia > Oscillospirales > CAG-382 > SIG622. The sequence continues at coordinate 65,081 of JAFYPA010000064.1, read as the reverse complement.
CTATACTGCTTAAAATAACAGCCATTGCGGAATTTCCTTTCGGTTGCTTGTTTTGTTTTTCCTTTGCAACAAAGGGTATTATAGACCAATAAAAGAATTTTGTAAATAGAAAAAAGAATACAATATGGAATTTTCAAAACTCAAGTTGACAAATTCTTCCAAATATGCTACAATACTGTCGGGTGATGATATGTTTGAAAATATAGAAAATCTGAAACTTCAGAGCATATACGAGGGAATCTCCGCCGCAAGCGCAAGCTTTGTCAATAAGCCCTCGCATTTTATTATTTATAAGCTCTACGGCACAAGCGAATATACCTTTGACAACGGCAGAAATCTTGTTGTTTCCGACGGTGATATCCTCTATATTCCAAAGGGCTCCGACTACAATGTCAGGAAGCTTTCCGAGGGTGAAAGCCGATATATCGCGATACGCTTTGAGGCTGACGGACTCGAAGGCTACAGAGGACTTTACCGATGTCCCACATATGAAAGCATAGACTCCAACGATGTTTTTCGAAATCTCAACTCCCTGTGGCTTTTCGGAAGCGGAGCGAAAAAGAATAAATGCTACGCCCTTTTCTATACCCTTATGGCATCCCTTTCCAAGGACGACGAGCACGGCTACATAGGACATTCCGCAAGAAGCATACTTTCCACGGCGATGGAATATTTCGAAAGCCACATATTCGATACGGATTTTTCCGTCGAGGCGCTTATAAATAAATCGGGAGTTTCGGGAACATATTTCCGCAAGTGCTTTCTCAAAAGCTACGGAATATCTCCCAAGGAATACCTTGTGGAAAAGCGACTTTCAAGAGCCCGAAGCATACTCGACGGCGGTGACTTCGGAAATATATCCGATGTTGCAAGGTCGGTGGGCTTTGAGGATGCACTGTATTTCGGCAAGGTGTTCAAGAAGAAATACGGTGTTTCACCGACTCTTTATGTAGGGCAGAGAAAATAAATACCTATAAAAATCAAAACCGCACTTGACATTTATGAAGTTGGTGCTATAATAAAGATAATAAAAATAAACGAAAGTGAGTAAGCTTATGTTTAAGAAATCAATAGAATTTATGGACAGCTTCCTTGAAATGGGCGTTCCCGGATGCGACTGTATCGCATATCTCAACGGCAAAGAGGTATTCCGTTATATGAACGGCTACTCCGACCTTGAAACAAAGACTCCCGTCAAGGGCAACGAAATGTACAATATCTATTCCTGCTCAAAGGTAATCACCTGTGCGGCGGCTCTTCAGCTTTTCGAAAAGGGAAAATTCGAGCTTGACGACGAGCTCTGGAATTACATTCCCGAATTTAAGGATATGACCGTAAAGGAAGCGGACGGAAGCATTGTTCCCGCAAAGACAAAAATCAAAATCCGCAACCTCTTCACAATGACAGCAGGCTTCTCCTATGACCTTCATTCCCCGGGACTTGAGGAAGCAAGACAGAAAACAAACGGCAGATGCCCGACGGTAGAAACAATAAAGTACCTCGCAAAGGATCCGCTCATATATCATCCCGGTGACAAGTATCAGTACAGCCTTGCGCACGACGTAATAGCCGCCCTCGTTGAGGTGCTTGCCGAGGAACGCTTTGAGGACTATGTAAAGAAGAACATCTTCGATGTCCTCGGAATGGAGCACACAAGCTTCAACAGAGACAAGTTTGACGACTCCCTCTTTGCTTCACAGTATCATTACAATACCGAAAAGCAGATGGCGGTAAACGTAGGCAAAAAGATTCAGGGCTACAGACTCGGATGCGAATACGACAGCGGAGGTGCAGGCGCCTGCTCAACCGTAGAGGACTATATGAGATTCCTCGAGGGTATGCGTACCTGTAAGATTTTAAAGCCTCAGACACTCGAAATGATGAACTCACCTCAGCTCACTCCCAAGCAGCAGCCTACATATTCGGGAGAAAACGATGTTATGACCTATGGTCTCGGTGTTCGTACATCAAAGGACAAAACAAAGGTAACCGAATTCGGCTGGGGCGGAGCGGCAGCGGCATCACTTTCCATCGACAGACAAAAGGGACTTTGCGTATTCCTTGCAAAGCATCTTCTCAACTCTCCCACAGCGGGAATCAGACATCAGATAAGAGTGAAGCTTTGTGAGGACCTTGGAATTTAATGCACAATTCACAATGCACAATGCACAATTAGGAAGTTGAAATTTTAATAATTAAAATTGCCTTGGCGAGAAGTTTAATCTCGTCAAGGCGTTTTTTTAGCTTTTTCTTGCCGCCCAAGGGGTAAGCATTCCCATAATGGAATCCTCTCTTGAGCCGTTTTTGGTGAGGAAAATAAGACCAACCTTTCTGCCTTTCTTGCTCATTTCGTCAAGCAGGTCCTCAAGCTCGTCAAGAAACAGGGTGTTCTTGATAAACAGATATTCTTCTCTTTCTCTGCCGTCAAGCTTCAGATAGTCCTTTATGTCGTTAAATGTGAGAGCGGGATTTTTTGAAAGTGCGTCAAATCCGTTGTCTGCAACGAAGGAGAAGATGGAATTTCTGCTGAAAACTCCTATAACACGGCGGTTATCCACAATCGGAACATGGCTGAAATTGCGGGCGTTCATTATCTTCATAGTGTCGGAAACCTTGCCGCTGAGGTTTTTCTTGAGTATCTTGTCAACCTTTATCGCAACATCACGGCAGCGCTTTCTGCCGTTTACCGCATTTATAAGCGCATCCATAAAATGAAGTACCTGCTCCGAGGGCTGTACCGCATATTCGCCTATGATTTTTCTGTTGTGTGAAAGAAGGTTTCTTATGTCGGAAATATAGTCAATATCCGCACTGTATTTTTCAAATGCCTTCTGCTTTTTCAGAAAGGACACCGCCGATTCGTATTTGCCGAGCTTGTATGCGTATCTTACCGCCACCTCAAGCTCTCTGTATTTGTCAAGAAAGATGTCTGTTGTAGTCATTTTTTACTTCCTTTTGAATTTTGATTTTATATCTGTCTGCTTTTTTCACTCTTGTATTCGCCCGGACTTATACCGAATTTTGCCTGAAAGATACCGTAAAAATGAGGTATACTGTTGTATCCGCACTCGCAGGCAATTTCCGAAACGGTAAGGTCTCCCGAGGATAAAAGGCTCGCGGCGTACTTCATACGAAGGTCGGATATATATTCGTTGGGGGTGACACCGTAGTGCTTCTTGAGCATTCTTGTACAGTGCTCACGGCGTCTTCCGCATATTTCAAAGAAGCGTTCACTGCCCTTGGTAAAGTTCATAGGATTCTGCATTTTTTCGTATGCATACTCAAGCCACAGGGGAATTTCACTGTCAGAGCCCGCTTTTTTTGAAAAATACCTCGAGAACAGCTCAATTACAAGAAGCCTTGACTCCGTCCTGAATTTCTCCGTGTCATCGTGCATACAGAGAAAAACGGAGGACAGCTTTCCCGCAAGCATTTCCGTTTCCGCCTTGTCAAGATGCACCTCGGGCGGAAGCGGGGAAGAGAAGTACCGCTTATCAATGAGATTTTCTCCGAGGAATTTCCGCATTTCCTCTATTACCTCCGTCTCGAAAAGCAGAGTGTAATATTCGAACAGCTCACCGACAAAATCCGAATAGGTGTGAGTGTCTGTGTTTCTTATAAAATAAAGACATCCCGTGCTCATCGGCATAACCTTGCCGTTGATGTAGTGATTGGCACAGCCGTCGGTGACAAGCACAAACTCGTGGAATTCGTGGTCGTGAAGCGGGTATTCGTGCTTGGACTTGTTGAAGCGCATATCCGCACCGACACCTGTTATAATATGCTCCTTGTTTGTCAGAAATATTTTCTTTTCACCCATTATAACCGTCACCTCACTTTGCGTTCTTTATTTTATTATAGTATACCGCAGGAGTAATGTCAATACAAAAATGAAAAATCCCGAGGATTCAAGCCCTCGGGAGTGCTTTTATGCACCTATTTTTCTGAATTTGTGGTAACGCTTGTCAAGAAGCTCCTTTTCCGACATAGCACACTTTTCGGAAAGCTCGGCAAGAATTGTCTTTTTAAGCTCGGAGCAAATCTCAGCGGCACTTCTGTTTTCTTCCTCGATTATTTTTTCAATAACGCCGAAGCCGAGAAGATCCCTTGAGGTAAGCTTGAGTACCTCGGCAGCATCCGCCGCCTTTGCCGAATCCTTCCAGAGAATGCTCGCACAGCCCTCGGGAGAAATAACCGAGTAAACCGCATTTTCAAGCATAATAACCGTGTCACCGACACCCAGCGCAAGTGCACCACCACTTCCGCCTTCGCCTACAACAACCGAAATAATCGGTACCTTTATGCCCATCATCTCGAAAAGATTCTCGGCAATAGCCTCGCCCTGACCTCTTTCCTCCGCTTCGATTCCGGGATATGCTCCCGAGCTTCCGATGAAGCACACAATGGGACGGTTGAACTTTTCAGCTTCCTTCATAAGACGAAGAGCCTTTCTGTAGCCCTCGGGGGAGGGACATCCGAAGTGTCTTCTCATTCTGTCGGTGATCTCGTCTCCGCGCTCCATTGCGATAACCGTTACGGGCTTCCCGCCGATAAAGCCGACACCGCCAACGATAGCACCGTCGTCACCGTAGCGTCTGTCACCGTGAAGCTCAACAAAGTCATCCACCATTCTGTCTATGTAATATCCGCCCATGGGTCTTTTACCCGAGCGAGCCGCCTGAACTCTTTCGTAGGCGGTTATGTTCTTGTTATTTTCCATATTTGCCTCCTTGATTTCGGTTCGGACTCTTTATGAGTGAATTGAAAGAAGCTTTGAAAGAGTGTACTGCATCCTGCCTCTTTCCTCAATAAGGTCGATAAAGCCGTGCTGAAGCATAAACTCCGCTCTCTGGAAGCCCTCGGGGAGCTTTTCGCCGGTTGTCTGCTCGATAACTCTCTGACCCGCAAAGCCGATAAGAGCCCTGGGCTCCGCTATGATAATATCGCCCTGCATTGCAAAGCTTGCGGTAACACCGCCCGTTGTGGGGTCTGTAAGAACGGCAATATAAAGATTTCCGCCCTCACTGTGACGCTTGACCGCACCGCTGACCTTCGCCATCTGCATAAGGGAGAGTATTCCCTCCTGCATTCTTGCACCGCCCGAGGTACAGAAGCCGACCACGGGAAGATTGTTCTTTGTTGCATATTCGAAAATTCTCGTAAGCTTTTCTCCTACAACCGTGCCCATACTGCCCATCATAAAGCTTGAATCCATAACGAAGATTGCACATTCGTTTCCTCCGATTGTACATTTTCCGCATACAACCGCCTCGGAAAGTCCCGAAGCCTTTTTGGCCTTTTCAAGCTTTTCCTCGTAGTCGGGGAATTCTATTACGTTTTCGCTTGTGAGCTCGCCGTACATTTCGGAAAAGCTGTCCTTGTCGACAACCGAATTGATTCTCGCACGGGCGGGCATTCTCTGATATTCACCGCAGGAGCAAACATAGCTCTGTGCCGTCATTACGGAAAGCTCCGTTTCCGCTCCGCACTTCTTGCAGACTATCTTTATTCCGTCGTGAGCCTGCTCCTTTTCTTTATCCTTGCCGAAGCCAAGGTGCTTGAGTAAATCCATATGTGTATCTCCTTTTCGTTTTGTGAGGAAGGATTATTTCTTTTTAGTTATTGCAAAGGAAAATTCAGCCGTGACGCAGGTCCTGCCGTTAACCGAGCCCGTACCCTTTGCAAAATAGAAGGGCTCCATAACACGGGTGATTTCGCACTTTGTTTCAAATGTGTCACCGGGCCTTACGGGATTCTTGAACTTGACCTTGTCGAGTCCCGTGAAGAAGGGGAGACTGTCGTCCGCCATTTTCTCACCGAGAGAAACGCTCACCGTCTGCGCGAGAATTTCGCACTGTATAACGCCGGGAACAATAGGCTCACCGGGAAAATGCCCCTTGAGAAACCATTCATCGCCCGTGATGTGAAGCCTGCCGTAAGCAACTCCGTCACGAAGCTCAGCCTCGTCAAGAAGAAGCATATTGTCTCTGTGGGGGAGGATGCTCTTTAATTCTTCTTTGTTCATTATGTGTCTCCGAAATCAGATTTTCTTAAAGCCAACGCAGGCATTGTGACCGCCGAAGCCGAGGGATGTGGACATCGCAAGCTCGATTTCCGTCTTGACAGCCTTGTTGGGAGTGTAGTTAAGATCGCATTCCTCGTCGGGCTCACTGTATCCGATTGTGGGAGGAACAATACCCTCACGAAGTGCGAGAATGGAAGCAATTGCCTCAACAGCACCCGCCGCACCGAGAAGGTGTCCCGTCATAGACTTTGTGGAGCTGATGTGTATGTCATACGCCTTTTCGCCGAATACTCTCTTGATTGCCTTTGTTTCCGTCTTGTCGTTGAGAGGTGTGCTTGTGCCGTGTGCGTTTATGTAAATCCTTGTCGCATCAACCTCACCGCATTCCGCATAGCAGTCGGAAATAGCTCTTGCGGACTGTACAGCCTCGGAGTCGGGTGCGGTTACGTGGAAGGCATCACAGGTAGAGCCGTAGCCTACAACCTCTGCATAAATCTTCGCACCTCTTGCCTTTGCGTGCTCGTATTCCTCCAGAATGAGCGCACCCGCCCCCTCGCCCATAATAAAGCCTGAGCGTCTCTTGTCAAAGGGACAGCATGCACTCTTGGGATCGGGATTTTCCGTAAGTGCCGTGCAGTTTGTAAAGCCCGCTATAGCAAGGGGAGCAACGGAAGCATCAACACCGCCCGCAATAATCGCATCCGCATATCCGCCTCTGATTGTACGAAGTGCCTCACCGATTGCGGTAGTACCCGTAGCACAGGCTGTAGTAACGCTTACACAAGGACCCTTTGCACCGAACTTTATCGCAATGTTGCCCGCACCGATATTTGAAATCATTTTGGGGATAAAGAGGGGAGAAACTCTGCCCGCACCCTTTTCACGCATCGTGTCGCATTCGGAAACGAAGGTCTCAAAGCCACCGATACCCGAGCCGAAGTAAACACCAAATCTTTCGCTGTCAACATTATCCTTGATTCCGCTGTCCGCAACAGCCTGAGAAGCCGCACCGATTGCAAACTGAACGAACTTGTCGCTTCTTCTGATTTCGGACTTTTCCATATATAGGGAAGCATCGTAATTCTTGACCTGAGCCGCAATTTTCACCTTGAGGTCACTCGTGTCAATGCCTTCTATAATGTCAATTCCGCAAACGCCGTTTTTCAGGCTGTCCCAGAATGCCTCAACCGTATTTCCCACGGGAGTTACACATCCGAGGCCTGTTATAACAACTCTTTTCATGATATTTCGTATTATTCCTTTCAAAATTGAGATTTAAACCGCCTTACATCGCAAGACCGCCGTCACATCGGATAACCTCGCCCGTGATGTAGTCAGCCATGGGAGAAGCAAGGAAAACTGCAAGATTTGCAACATCCTCGGGCTTTCCGAGTCTTCCCGCAGGGATTTTTGCAAGATAGCTTTCCGCATCAAGCTCCTTTGTCATAGGCGTTTCAATAAAGCCGGGAGCGATTGCATTACAGCATACGTTCTTTGATGCAAACTCTCTTGCCGTTACCTTTGTAAGAGCAATAACGCCCGCCTTGGATGCGGCATAGTTTGCCTGACCTGCCGTGCCGAGAAGTCCCGAAACGGAGGCAATGTTTATGATTTTACCGTGCTTCTTTCTGATAAATCCTCTTCCGCAGGCCTTTATCATGTTGAATGAGCCCTTGAGATTTGTGTTGAGAACCGCATCGAACTCATCGTCGGGCATTGTCATAATAAGGTTGTCACGGGTAATTCCCGCATTGTTTACAAGGATGTCGGGAGCACCGAGGTCTGTTGTGATTTTAGCAACGGTTTCCTTGCAGGCTTCGGGACTTGTTACGTCGCAGGTGTAGAAAAATACCTTCACACCCGTTTCCGAAATTCTGTCAAGAACGGGCTTTGCCAAATCCTCTGTGCAAAGGTCAAGAATCGCAATATCCGCACCGCAGGTGGCAAATCCGTAAGCGATTTCCGCACCGATTCCTCTTGAGCCGCCCGTAATAACTGCGACCCTTCCGCTGAAATTCTGCATCATATTGCCCCCTTTTCACGAAGTGCCGTAAGAGTCTCGCAAAGAGTCTCCGCATTTTCAACGGAGTATGTGCTTACGTCCTTGCTTATTTTCTTTATAAGACCGCAGAGAGTTTTTCCCGCACCGACCTCAATAAATTCGGTGTAGCCTTCAGCTATCATAGACTCAATTGTCTTCTGCCAGAGAACGGGATTCTTTATCTGATTTTCAAGGCTCTCCGCTACATTATCACCGTAAGGCTCTGCGGTAAGATTTGAATATACGGGAATCTCGGGAGTCTTAAGTGCGAAGCCGCTTAGAGCCTTTGCAAACTCCAGAGAAGCTCCCGCCATAAAGGGAGAATGGAATGCACCCGCAACCGCAAGGGGAACGGCTCTGCCATCCTCTGACTTTACGTCTTCCATAAGTGCGTTGATGCTTTCCTCAAGACCTGAAACGGATACCTGACCGGGACAGTTGAAGTTTACGGGATATGTCTTCTCATATTTTCCGCAAAGCTCTCTTACCTTTTCCTCGGAAAGCTTGAGTACCGCACACATTGCAGTCTTTTCACTTTCCTCGCAAGCCTTCTGCATTGCCTTGCCTCGTTCGGTAACTATTCTGAAGCCGTCCTCACAGCTGTAAGCACCGCCGAATGCAAGAGCCGCAACCTCGCCGAGAGAGAAGCCCGCAACAGCCGAAGGATTAACTCCGTTTTCACGAAGTGCAAGTGCCGCACAAAGGTCTACAAGATAAAGACAGGGCTGTGTGTTGGATGTGATTCTGAGCTCTTCCTCCGTGCCGTCAAAGGACTGTGCCAATGTTCCCGGACGGATTTTCTCTGCCGCATCGTAAAGCTTTTTTGCGCTTTCGCTTGTTTCATAAAGTGATTTTCCCATGCCGGGGTACTGTGCACCCTGACCCGAGAATACAAATGCTATTTTACCCATTTCTGTACTCCATTCAATATGTTTTCCGCTTCCGAGAACATCTCCCCGGTAATTTCCAAAGCACTCTGCTCCTTGTTGCAAAGACCTGATATCTGTCCCGCAAGGAAGCAGCCTCTCTTGGTGTCACCGTCGACAACAGCAGCACGAAGAGTTCCCTTTGCCATTTCCTCAAGCTCCTCGTCCGTGACCTCGCTTGTGTATTCAAGACGGGAATATTCACGCCAGAGCGCCGTCTTTATGCTTCTCACGGGATGACCGAGACGGCGTCCCGTTACGATTGTCGCAGTATCTCCCGCCTTCAGAAGCTTTTCCTTGTAAGCCCTGCTGATGTTGCATTCCGTCGCAAGAAGGTATCTCGTACCGACCTGAACACCCTGTGCTCCGAGAGCGAGTGACGCAACAATTCCTCTGCCGTCCGCAATACCGCCCGCGGCAATAACGGGAATGTCAACACAGTCAACCACCTGCGGAACAAGTGCCATAGTGGTAAGCTCACCGACGTGACCACCCGATTCCGTCCCCTCTGCAATAACCGCATCGGCACCCGAGCGTGCAACAAGCTTTGCAAGTGCCGTGCTTGCCACAACGGGGATGACCTTGATTCCCGCTTCCTTCCACAAGGGAATATACTTTTCGGGATTTCCCGCACCCGTTGTCACAGCCGCAACTCTTTTGTCAGCCACAAGCTGTGCGATTTCATCTATGTTTTCGCCCATAAGCATAATGTTTACACCGAAGGGCTTGTCTGTCAGCTCAAAGCATTTGTCAATTTCCCTTGCAATAAGGTCAACGTTTCCGCTTGCCGCAGAAATAATACCGAGACCACCCGCATTGGAAACCGCCGCCGCAAGACAAGCATCCGAAATATGAGCCATACCGCCCTGCAAAATCGGAAGCCTAATCCCCAGCATCTCACAAATCTTCGTATATATCATAATTTTAAATCCTTTCAATGTTGTCGCTTTCCGAAAAACTCCCCACAATGTGCCCGTGGGTTGGGCACATTGTCGCACAAAAACCCGAATTTTGTTTAACAATTCTTTAAGCCCCGGAGCGAATGCGAGGGGGCTTCTTATACTCAAAGTTTTTGCGGAGCTTTTTCCCAAAAAGCGACCGAGGGGCGCAGGGGGCGAGTAGCCCCCGCATCTCCCGTCCTTAAGCAAGCTTTGCGTCAACGTAAGCAACGAGTTCCTTAACGGACTTGCCTGCTTCCTGAGCCTTGACTTCAATGCCGAAGGCGTCTTCAACCTCCATCATAAGTTCAACGCTGTCGAGGGAGTCGATGCCGAGATCCTCGAAGGTTGTTTCGAGAGTGATTTCGTCCTCGTCGATGTCGAGGTGTTCTGCGATGAGAGTCTTGATCTTGTCGAATGTCATGGTTTTTTCCTCCATAAAATAAAATTGTAATATACAAGGAGTCCTGCTCCGTTGTTACCATTCAATAATGCAAGCGGCACTTGAAAGACCGCCACCGAAGGCACACATTATAATTTTGTCGCCCTTCTTGAGCTTTCCGCTGTTGCAAAGCTCGGAAAGAGCTATCGGAACGCTTGCGGCGCTTGTGTTGCCAACCTTGTCTATGTTTACAAAAATTTTGTCCGTGGATATCTTGAGTCGCTTTGCCGCATAGTCGATGATTCTTATGTTCGCCTGATGGGGAACTATGTAAGCAATATCGTCTATCGTGAGATTTGCCATTTCCAGAACGGCATTTACATCATCCACAATCTTCTTCACGGCAAACTTGAAGGTTTCCTGACCGTCCATGAATATGTACGGATGCTTAAGCTCGTTCTTGTAGAAGGGCGATGAGCCTCCGAAGGACGGAATTTCGATTACCTCGTTTCCACCGCTTGTGTAAAGAAGATGGGCGAGATAATTGTCACCCTTGCCGATTACAGCCGCTCCCGCTCCGTCACCGAAAATAACGCAGGTGCTTCTGTCGCTCCAGTCAACAAGCTTTGAAAGCCTTTCCGAGCCTATAACAAGTGCGTTTCTTACTCCGCCTCTGTCAATGAATGCCGCCGCCGTGTCAAGAGCAAAGAGAAATCCGCTGCAGGCAGAGCTTACATCAAAGGCGGGACAGCTTGCACCTATTGCCGCCTGAACCATTCCCGCAACAGTGGGGCAGAGGGTCTCAGAGGAAATTGTCGCACATACGATAAGGTCGATTTCCTGTGCCGTGATTCCGGATTTTTCAAGAGCTCGTCTTGATGCCTCAATCGCAAAATCCGCCGCCGTTTCCGTTTCCGATACGTGACGCTCCTTTACTCCTACTCTCTGACTTATCCATTCGTCGTTTGTGTCAACTATCTTTGATAAGTCATCGTTTGTAAGTACCTTTTCGGGAAGATATGAGCCCGTGCCAAGAATTTTTATTCCCATTTGTTACTCCTTTCGGGATATTGTTAGCACACAGTGTGCTGGTTTTTTATTAACGGAGAACCGCCTTGTACCAACTCTCCACATCTTTAGCACACACAGTGCTGAACTCGTTTTATATAATCCGAATCACAGCCGAAGCCGAAATCCGGTTAACGCAACATCTCAGCACATAGTGTGCTGTAATTTTTTTGAGGAAATCAAAGACTTCCTCTTTTTTTTATTTTTGTTCAAGTCTCAGACCGTCAAGAAAACACCCGAAGCCGGCCTTGAAGTATACAACCGCTTCCTCAATGGGAATTTTTCTTGAAAGGGCATCCGCATTGAAGCCTCTGCAGAAGCACCACGCGGCGTAGCTTATTGTGTCGTAGTCAACCTTTTTGATAAGATTATGCGATGTTCCGAAATCAAGAATGTCGTGAATCTTCTTTGTCCACCACTCACGGTTAAAGTCGGTGAGGGAGTCGTGCTCAAACATATACTGGCTGAACTGCATTTTGATTTCGTACGTCTTTACAAGTACGCTTGTTGCCACATCAATAACATATTCGAAGAAGTCCTTGGATATGTCATATTCCGTCTCCACACTTTCGTGCATCTTGAGAACGGCGTTCTTGTAAACTATCTGCAGTACCTCGTCAACATTGTGGAATCTGTTGTAAAAAACGCGGTTTGTCGTGCCGAGCTTTTCGAGGATTCTGCGTACCGTTACCGTGTGTGCACCGTCCTTGGTTGCCAGCTCCTCCGTTATGCGGATTATCTGCTCGGATACGGAATCGGATATGAGCGAGTTATCTTTCTCCTGCATTGTCTGACCTCCTTCGGAATTCTTAGCACACAATATGCTGAAGTGATTATACCACATTGTTTTTTATTTGTCAAGGGGAAAAGCAAATTTTATTGAAAATGAGCTTGTAATTTTTTCGCTTATACTATTGACATAAATGATTATTTTGTGATATACTTATTACATCGTTACAAATATACAACGGAAGGTGAGAATATGTCAAAGGCTCCCGCAGTGGATTATGCCCTTGAAATAATAGAATTTATGGCATCTGATAACGGCGCGCAAGGCATTGCCGATATAAGCAACGCCCTCGGAATCAACAAAAATGCGGTCTCCCGTGTGCTTGAAGCTCTGACGGAAAAAGGCTGGGCATATATGTCGGATGAAATCGGCAAGAAATACCGTCTGACACTCCGTCCCTTTTCCGTAATATCCTCGGGAATAGGTGACAGCGGAAGCGTGAAAATCGCAGAGCCCTGTCTTAAAAGGCTTAATGAGAAGCTCGGAGATTCGGTATATTACGGCGTGAAAAACGGCAATAACGTGCTGTATCTTCTTCATTACGAATCAACAAAGCAGGTAAGGATAAACGGAAGTGTGGGCGGAGAATATCCCCTTAACTGTGCCGCTCCGGGAAAGGTGATTCTTGCTTTTTCCAACGATGAAAAAATAAAGGAATTCTTCGCCTTGCCCGTTGAAAAAAGAACCGACAACACCATAACAACCTCCGACGATTTTCTTTCCGAAGCCGAAGCAATAAGAAAAAACGGCTACGCAACCGATAACGAGGAATTCGCAAGAGGAATAATCTGCATTTCCGTCCCGATTTTCGACTGTCACGGAAGCGTTGTTGCCGCCATAGGCATTTCAAGTCTTACTCTGTACGACGACAAAAACAGCCTTATAAACGAAAAGCTTCCTCTTATAAAGGAATGCGCAAGAGAAATCTCTGTAAACCTCGGTTATTCCGGAAAGGAGTATTTATATGAATGAAATCAATCTTCTGAAAACCAACCACTTAAATATGTTTGACAACAAACGCCGTGAGCACAAGGAGCTTGTCTGCAATATTTATCGTGAATATCTCTCACAAAACACAGATATCCTTTCCGATGACTGGAAGCTTTTCAGCGGATTTTATCACTGCTTTGCAAAAAAATTCCCTGCCGAGATATACGACAACGAATATATTGTCGGAACAAACTGGCACTGGAGATGGAACACCGTCCTTGAAAAGGGAATAAAATCCCCCTTTAACCGCGGACATTTTATCCCCGACTTCGTAGATTTTCTAAACAAAGGAATAAACGGCAAAATCAAGGACGCCGATTCGTTGCCGATGGGCAAATACGCCTGCGAAGCAATGACGGCATTTTCCGAATACATCAGGAGCTACTCCGATTCAGCAAGGGAACAGAGCAAAAATTGCGACCTTACACATCGCGAAAGGCTTCTCGGCATCGCGGAAAACTGCGACTATATCAGCGAGAATGCACCCCAAAGCTTTTGGCAGGCACTTCAGCTTGTGTGGTTTGCAATGTGCTTTCTTGAAACGGAGTGCAACAATTCGGCAATCTCCTTCGGTCGCGCGGATGCTTATTTATATCCCTATTATAAAAACGATATAGAGAACGGAACACTCACAAGAGAAACGGCAAAAAAGCTTATTATGTGCTTCTGCATAAAGGTCTCCGAGGGCAACGAATCCTGTATGCTCACCCTCGGCGGCGATACGGAAAACGAGCTTACCGCCATATTCCTTGAGGCGCAGACGGAAATCACAATGCGCCAGCCCTCTGTTTCGCTCCGTGTTTCGGATAAGACGAGCAAGGAAATTCTTGACAAGGCAAAGGCTCTTACTCTTACGGGATGCGGAATGCCCGCATATTTCAACGATGAGGTTGTAATAAACGGACTTATGCGTTACGGCTTCACAAGGGAAGAGGCAACCGACTACGGAATTGTAGGCTGTTATGAGGCGGCGCCCTGCGGAATATTCTCAAACACCGTTTCGGGAAATTTCTACCTCTACGACTCCTTTGACAGATTCCTTTGTACAGCAGACAACTACAAAACCTACGACGAATTTTACAACGCATACAAAAAGCATTACGAGGAATATTGCAAAACCGAAATTCTACCCGGTATGAAATCCAATGCAGACTGCGACTTCGGCTTTGTAAGTCCCTTCGCATATTCCTTGATAAACAGAAGTTTTGATAAACGCATTTGCGGAATAAACATCCTCGGAATCGGCATTCTTATCGACAGCCTCTACACAATCAAAAAGCTTGTATTTGAAGAGGGCTATACCACCGTTGCAAAGCTTCGCGCAGAGGCAGAAAGAAATTTCGAAAACGAAGAGCTATACAGAAAAATCCAATCACTTGAGGGTCACTACGGCTCAAACAGCCCCGAAAGCAACGCAATGGCAAAAGAGATTTCCCGCTTTATCGGTGAGGTCATACTGCAGAACCCAATATCGGATAAGATAGTAATTACCCCCTCGTTATTCCTATTTGTAGCCGACATCTTCAGCAGAGGCAAGGCTGGAAACGTCAACGGCAGAAGAAGCGGTGAGCTGTTGTCCTATGGTGTTATGCCCTGCGCAATGCCTCACAGAGACAACGTAACAAGTGCGCTTCTCTCGAGTGCAAACATAGATGCCGAATATTTCCCCGACGGCTGTCCTACGCTTATCACACTGAACAAGAAGGACATTTCCGAGGGAGATGTGCTGAATTCCTTCATAAAGACCTATTTTGCCGCAGGAGGCTTCCACATAGCGATAAACACTGTAGATGCAAACCTTCTTCGCAAAGCAAAGGAAAATCCGTCCGAGCACAGCGATGTAATGGTAAAAATCAGTGGATACAGCACGCGCTTTACTTCTCTTTGCGAGGAGATTCAGGAAGCGGTAATTGAAAGAGCATAAGCAAAAACAAACCGGAGTCAATCGACCCCGGTTTTATTTTATAGTTCCTTGAATAGTCTGACGCTCGGAAGCGCCTTATCAAAGCCCGCC
Organism: Clostridia bacterium; assembly: GCA_017560085.1. Classification (GTDB taxonomy): domain Bacteria; phylum Bacillota; class Clostridia; order Oscillospirales; family CAG-382; genus SIG622. The sequence goes on along the minus strand of JAFYPA010000064.1, from coordinate 49,907 downwards.
TTGATATAACTCACTCTCGCAGGCGCATGGGCATCGTCAAGCCCCGTGCCGACCTGAGCGTAAATCATGCCGTCCTCTTTCATTTTTGAAAGCACGAATTCGTACATTTTTCTGCCGATTCCGTTGCCGAGAAACTCCTCGGAAACCGCATTTTCCTCAACTGTACCAAGCTTCTTTTTTTCGTCGGTGACGTAATAAATGAAGCCCGCAATTTCTCCCTCGGCAAGAGCAACATATCCCTTGCCCGATGTCATACCCGATATAACTCGGGCGGTCTTGGTTTCCTTCCAGTCTCCGTAGAGATCGGAAAACATCTTATCTCCGAGCCTTCTTTTGTACTCATCGAAAATCCCCTGCCACGCGAAAACCGTCATTTCAATGACCTTTTCTCTGTATATGTCGCAATAGGGGACAATCTCAAGCCTCAGACCTTCAATGCGTGCCATAAGAATTATTCCTCGTCGTCGTGAGCGTGGCAATGACAGCAGTCGCCGTCACAGAACATCTTCTTATCGTATTCGATACCGTTCTTATCGTAGTAGTTCTTGATAGCCGCCTTAACAGCCTCCTCAGCAAGAACCGAGCAGTGAATCTTCGCAGGCGGAAGTCCGTCAAGAGCCTCAACAACAGCCTTGTTGGTAAGCTCAAGAGCCTCCTCAACCTTCTTGCCCTTAATCATCTCTGTAGCCATAGAGCTCGTAGCAATAGCAGATCCGCAACCAAATGTGTTGAACTTGGCATCAACAATAATACCATCCTCAATCTTGAGATATATCTTCATAATATCTCCACACTTGGCATTACCTACCTCACCGACTCCGTCAGCATCATCCATCTTACCAACGTTCCTCGGATTCTTAAAATGATCCATTACCTTTTCACTGTATAACATAGCTTTATATTCCTTTCAAAATTATAATCTTTTTTTACGAGAGGTCTCCGACGGCTCGCTTTTTTAGAAAAAAGCTCGGCAAAAAATTTGACTTATTGGCTCCACTCGTCAAGCCCGCTTGCGGTCTTGATTATGCATTATGCATTATGCATTATGCATTTTAATCCGCCCCTCACATCCGTCATCAGATAATGTGTGCCTTTTTCCCACTCTCCAGATCTTCCCAAACCGGGCTCATATTACGGAGATAATTTACAACCTCGGGAACCTTCTCAAGAATCACGTCGATTTCCTCTTCCGTGTTTTCCTCGCAAAGGGAGAGACGGAGTGAGCCGTGTGCAACCTCGTGGGGGAGACCCAATGAGAGAAGAACATGGCTGGGATCAAGTGAGCCCGATGTGCACGCAGAGCCGGATGAAGCGCAGATTCCGTGTGCGTCGAGAAGGAGAAGGAGAGATTCACCCTCGATACCCTCAAAGCAGATGTTTACGTTTCCGGGAAGTCTCTTTTCAAGGTCACCGTTTATCTTTGCATGGGGGATTTTTGAAAGTCCCTCGATGAGCTTATCGCGGAGTCCCTTAACATATGCGGAATTCTTATCGAGATCTGCAATTGCATCCTCAAGAGCTGCCGCCATTCCCATAATTTCGGGGATGTTTTCCGTACCTGCTCTCTTGCCTCTTTCCTGTGCACCGCCCTCAATGATGTTGGAAAGGATGATTCCCTTCTTAACATAGAGCGCACCAACGCCCTTGGGACCGTGGAACTTATGCGCAGAGAGGGAAAGCATATCTATATTCTGCTCTTTAACATCGATATGAAGATGTCCCACCGCCTGAACAGCATCAGTGTGGAAGGGAACTCCCGCCTCACGGCAAACCTTACCGATTTCCGCTATAGGCTGAATCGTACCGATTTCGTTGTTTGCGTACATAATTGTAACAAGGCAGGTTTCGGGCTTGATTGCCGCCTTAACCTCGTTTGCGGTAACGATACCGTTTTCGTGAACATCAAGGTAGGTTACCTCATAGCCCTGCTTCTGAAGCTTCTTGAGAGTATGAAGAACTGCGTGATGCTCAAACTTTGTGGAGATAATGTGCTTCTTGTCCTTCTTTGCACCGTTTACAGCCGCAGAGACGATAGCCTGATTGTCCGCCTCGCTTCCGCCTGATGTAAAGTAGATTTCGTTTGTTTCCGCACCGAGACATTTTGCGATTCTTTCTCTCGCCTCCGTAAGTGCCTCCTTAGCCTCCTGACCTACCGTGTGAAGGCTGGAGGGGTTGCCGTATATCTTGTCGAAATAGGGGAGCATAGCCTCTATTGCTTTTTTACTTGTTTTTGTCGTTGCGGCGTTGTCTGCGTAGATTGTCATATCCGCCATTCCTTTCTTTTATGTGAAAAACTCTTTGTTTTAATTTGCCTTTTATCCTTGAAAATTATACCTTGCCGTCAATCAAATCCTGAAGCGTTACGCCTTCGAGATAATTGTCTATAATGCCGTCAAGCTTCTGCCAGAGCGGAAGCGTAATACATCCGTCCGCACTCTGACATACCGTGTCGCATCCGCCCTCAAGGCAGGCAACGGGAGCAAGTGAGCCCTCGGTAAGCTTTAAAACGGAGCCGATTGTGTACTCACTCGGATTTTTAGCAAGTCTGTATCCGCCGTCCTTGCCTCTCTGAGACTGAAGGAAATCCGCCTTGTTGAGCACCGCCACGATAGCTTCAAGATATTTCATTGAAATCTGCTGCCTTTCGGAAATACCCTTGAGCGAGACGAACTCATCTCTTTCGTGTCTTGCAAGGTCAATCATAACACGGAGTGCATAACGGCCTTTTGTTGAAATCATCATATCAAATCACCCGATTTTACTTTCTGCCCTTGAAAACAAGGTCGGGATTCTTAAGAATAACCGTTGTTTTCGCAGGAACGGATTCTGTAATAAAGCAGTTACCGCCGATTACAGCCTCCTCGCCGATAACGGTATCACCGCCGAGAATGGATGCACCGGAATAAATGGTAACATTGTCCTTGATGGTGGGATGTCTCTTGACGCCCTTGAGAGCCTGACCGCCTCTTGTGGAAAGACCGCCGAGGGTTACGCCCTGATAAATCTTGACACCGCTTCCGATGATTGTTGTTTCACCTATTACAATGCCCGTGCCGTGGTCGATGAAGAAGTACTCACCGATAACCGCACCGGAGTTTATGTCAATGCCCGTTCTGGAATGAGCGTATTCACTCATAATTCTCGGAATGAAGGGCACATTTGCGCAGTAGAGAACGTGGGAAATTCTGTAAACGTAGATTGCAACAAGTCCGGGGTAAGAGAAAATAATCTCCTCCTTGCTCTTTGCCGCAGGGTCGCCGTCGTAGAACGCCTGAACATCCTTGTAAAGCATCTGCTGAATGTAGGGAAGCTTCTGGAAAAGTCCCGTGGTAATCTTTTCGCTCTTTTCCTTTATCTGCTCCTTTGATAAACCTTCCTCGTTTCTGTAGTTAAAGGCAATCTCAATCTGTGTGGAGAGTATTCTGAAAATTCTTGAGAGAAGCTCACCGACGTGGAATTCGGAAAGTCCCGAGGAGCACTGATTGTTGTCAAAATAGCCGGGGAATATTACCTTGCGAAGCTCTCTTATTACTTCGATGATTGCATCTCTGTTGGGCAGAGGCTTTGCGCATTCCTTGTTTATAAGGTCGCATTCACCGTGATTTTCTATAAGTGATGCGGTGATTTTCTTGATTTGCTCTTCGCTGTAAGCGTTCATATTCTGCACCTCTTTTCGGTGTATAGTGAAGCAGTATTTTTACTTCACTTAAAGTATACCATCACAGTAGGAATTTGTCAAGCATTTCCTCTAAAGTTTGTAGGAATTCTATGCATTGGTGCAATAACCCACAAATTCTGTAGGAATATTTGTTACTTTTAACATATTTCCCCGAAGCTATTGACAATATAAGCGGTGGGGTAGTATAATAATTGGTAATATGCGGTCTTAAAAGAATATATTTCCTAAAGATAAAGACCTATTGTTCAGCAGCTTTCACAAAAAAGAGAGGAGGCAGAGAAATGAAGCTGATACTAAAATATCTCCGTCCGTATATGTGGCATATGATTTTCGGACTTATAATAAAATTTGCCGCCACAATGACAGAGCTTTTTCTGCCGTACCTTCTTGAAATCATCATCGATGATGTAATTCCTACGAAAAATATCCGTATGGTTATCCTTCTCGGTGTTCTTATGGTGGTATGCTCCTTTCTCGGTCTTTGGTGGAATATTGCCGCAAACAGAATGGCGGCTGTAACGTCGGGTAAGGCAACAAGAGCGATAAGATACGACCTGTTCTCCAAGATAACACACCTGTCCTCCAAAAGGTGCGACGAGTTCACGGAAAGCTCCCTTATTTCAAGGCTTACCTCCGATACCTATATCGTAAATCAGTTTATGAACAGAGTACAGCGAATGGGCGTGCGCGCTCCCATTCTCCTTATGGGCGGTATAATCCTTACAATGACAATGGACGTAACCCTTTCCCTTGTTCTTTGTGCTATGATTCCGCTTGTAAGCCTTGTGGTGCTTGTCTGCACAAAGCTCGGCGTGCCGATATACAAAACCGTTCAGGAAAAGCTTGACAATATGGTCAAAACCGTGCAGGAAAACATCACGGGAATCCGTGTAATCAAGGCTCTTTCCAAAACCGAATACGAAAAGAAGCGCTTCAATAACGTCAACGAGGAGCTTGCCTCCTCCGAGCGAAAAGCGGCAAATGTTATGGGACTGTCAAATCCTCTGACAACGCTTATACTCAATATAGGTCTTGTTGCGGTAGTTCTTGTCGGAGCATACAGAATCAATGCGGGTCTCAGCCGCCCCGGAGCTATAATCGCATTTCTTACCTATTTTACAATAATGCTTAATGCCATTCTTGGTATTACAAGAATCTTCATTCTCAACACCAAGGGAATGGTGTCCGCCAAGAGAATAGCCGAGGTGCTTGATGCCGAGGATGATATGGCTGTTATGGCAAAGGAAGGCGACCTTTCCGACATCAAAACCGAAAGCCATATCGAGTTCAACAATGTATGCTTCTCCTATAACGGCAAGGAAAACAACCTTACCGACATAAGCTTTGCCCTCAAAAAGGGCGAAACCCTCGGAATCATCGGCTCAACGGGTAGCGGAAAGTCCACAATAATAAACCTTCTTATGCGCTTTTACGATGTTGATTCGGGAAGCATAAGAATCGGCGGCGAGGACGTAAGAACAATCCCCGAGGAAAAGCTCCACACAATGTTCGGCATTGCATTCCAGAGCGACTTCCTTTTTGCCGATACAATCCGCGAAAACATAAATTTCGGAAGAAATCTTTCCGACGACGATATCATAAAGGCGTGTAAGGCCGCACAGAGCTATGAATTCATATCAAAGCTGAAGGACGGCCTCGACCATATGCTGACAATCAAGGGCTCGAATCTTTCGGGCGGTCAGAAGCAAAGGCTTCTCATTTCCCGTGCCCTTGCAGGTAATCCCGAAATTCTGATTCTGGACGACTCCTCGTCCGCTCTCGACTATAAAACCGATTCACTTCTCCGTCGTGCCCTTGCGGAAGGCTACGGCGAGCTTACCTCGGTTATTATCGCACAGAGAATCAGCTCCATCAAAAACGCAGACCTCATCCTCGTCCTTGACGACGGCTGTATAACGGGCAAGGGAACACACGACGAGCTTATGGAATCCTGCCCCACCTACAGAAAAATTGCCGATCTCCAGATGGGCGCACAGCGAGAGGAGGTGCAGGCATGAACGGAATGGGCAACAGACAGACCAAGAGAGATGACCCCAGAAGCTACGCCAAGGAAAAACTGACAAGGGGACAGAAGAAATTCGTTATTTTCCGTCTGTGGAGATACCTCTACGACTACAAATTACTGCTGTTTTTAGCGGCGGTTATGGTTGTTGCAAGTAATGTCCTCGCTCTTGCAGGCCCCGACCTTTCAGGTAAGGCAATAGAGGCAATCGGCATAGAGCCGGGAACGGCGAATTTCCCGAGGGTGTGGTATTACGTTAATTTAATGCTTGTATTCTATATTGTTTCCGCCATACTTTCATATTTCCTGACGGTAATAATAAACCTTATAAGCAAAAACACAATATCCAAAATGCGAAAGGATGTCTTTGAAAGACTGACCTCGCTCCCCGTAAGCTTCTTCGACAAGCATATGACGGGCGACATCATCAGCGTTATTTCCTACGACATCGACACGGTAAATTCAACTCTTTCCTCCGATTTTATACAGATTTGCAAAAGTGCCATAACCATTGTCGGCTCCTTTATAATGATGGTTATGATAGCACCGATGCTTGTGCTTGTATTTTTGGTAACAATTCCGCTGTCCGCACTTTTCACGGTTACGGTAACACGCCTTGTAAGACCGCTCTTCAAAAAGCGAAGCGCAAAGCTTGGCGAAATGAACGGCTTTGTCGAGGAAATGCTCTCGGGACAGAAAACCACAAGAGCCTACTTCAGACAGCAAACGGTAATAGACAAATTCTCCGTAAAGAACGACGAGGCGGTGGAGGCTTACACCAAATCCGAATACTACGGCACAATCAACGGCCCCGGTATTAACCTTATAAACAATCTGTCCCTCGCACTTATAAGCATCTTCGGAGCGATACTTCTCCTTTTCGGAAAGCTGGGACTTCGTGAAATATCCTCCTTCGTTCTGTATTCAAGAAAATTCTCCGGCCCCATAAACGAAATAGCCAACATAGCAGGTGACCTTCAGTCCGCATTCTCCGCAGGGGAGAGAATATTCAGACTCATAGACGAGCTCCCCGAAAAGCCCGATGCGGAAAATGCAAAGGTGCTTGAGAGCATCTACGGTGATGTCCTTCTTGAAAATGTTGAATTCGGCTATGTCCCCGAAAAGAAGATAATCGACGGCTTCAGCCTCAAGGCAAACCGTGGCGAAATGATAGCAATCGTAGGCCCTACGGGTGCCGGCAAAACCACAATCATAAACCTTCTTATGCGCTTTTACGACGTTGACTCGGGCGATATAAAAATAGATGACAACAGCATATACTCCGTGACAAGAGAAAGCCTGCGCAAGGGATTCTCAATGGTGCTTCAGGACACCTGGCTGTTCGGCGGAACGATATTCGAAAACATAGCCTACGGCAAGGAAAATGTCACAAGGGAAGAGGTGGAATCTGCGGCAAAGGCTGCAAAAATCCACAGCTACATAATGAGACTTCCCGATGGCTACGATACCGTGCTTACCGACAACGGCATAAACATCTCCAAGGGACAGAAGCAGCTTATCACCATCGCAAGAGCAATGCTCCTTGATGCGAAAATGCTGATTCTTGACGAGGCAACCTCCAATGTTGACACAGAAACGGAAATGCAGATTCAGGAGTCCATGCGAGCACTTATGAAGGACAAAACCTGCTTTGTAATAGCCCACAGACTTTCCACGGTACGCCACGCGGACAAGATAATCGTCCTTCGTGACGGAGGCATTGCCGAAACGGGCACACACGAGGAATTGATGGCAAAGAAGGGCTTTTATTCCGAGCTTTATTATTCGCAGTTTGAGAATGCCATCGAAGCATAAATTATAAGGATGTACACCGATTTTGGCGTACATCCTTTTTTACAGCTTATAGTGAGGATTATTTTATTTCAATATGCTCCATTGTCTTTTTTACAAGGTCCGTAATTTTTACCTTTTCAATGTTGCGTATTGATGTATGCAAGGTGTTGTTTATCGGCTTCTTCCAACAGTCGTCGATACAGTCAACACCCTTTGCCATTCCTACAATTGAGCCTACCGTTGCTCCGTTGCAGTCTGTGTCAAAGCAAGCTTCAACCGCAATGCAAATAGACCTTGAATAATCACCGTTGCCGTAAAGCAAAGCGGCGACTACTATCATAGCATTGGGTATTACATGACACCATCCGTAGCCTGTTGTTTCATCGTACTGACTGTGTACCTTATCAAGCACGGACTTCAACGTGCATCCGTTCCGGTAATCCTCAAGTACGGACATAACCGCTTCAAAAAGTCTTGATGTATGAGGGATTTCGGAAAGTCCGCAAAGAATTATTTCCTCAAAATTGTCTGTTACGGCGGCTGCCGAAAGCATTGCGGCTATAAGCATTTCACCGTAAATTCCGTTTTTTGTGTGGGATATGGACGCATCTCTGAACGCCATTTCCGCGGCAAGAGAAGGATTTCCCGGATTTATATATCCAAAGTAATCGGCTCTTATCTGTGCCCCTATATACTCTCTGTAAGGATTCTGATATGATGCGGATTGCGGAGGCATAAAGCCGTTTACAAAATTACAGTATGCAACTCTTTCCGCCGTGCAATATGAGTTTTTGCTCTGATAATAAAGCCAGTTCTGGGAAACATCGTAAGGGGTGAAATCCCTCCCGTGCTTATCAATTATAAGCTGTGCAAGAACGGTATAGTTTGTATCGTCATCAACAGGCATTCCGTCGATTTTATCGGCGTATTTTCTTATACTGAAATCATAACTGTATTTCTTGTGTGTATCCTCCGAAATATCACTTTCGCAGATGTATCTTGAAAGCGGATAGTTATTTGTTTCTTTGAGAAAAGGAATAAAGTCAAAGCTTTTTATGCCCTCAACGGTTCTTCCCAGCATACATCCGCAGATTCTTCCGAGCCATGCACCATGAATTTTGCTTTCGCATCCCTTAGTGGCCTTAAGGCTCAATGAAGTAACCTTTTTTGTGCGTTTTCTTATTCCTTCAAGCTCGGACGGCTCAATATATTTGTAATCCTCACGGCGCTTTGCGTTTTTTACAACCTCAAATAAAACATCGCCAAGCTTCTTCTTTGTTTCGTTCTGCGGAAGAGATGCAACAGAATTAAAAATATCCTTGTATTGCTCGATGTCAAGACCTTCATCCTTGCATTGGATGTATTCAAAGTTAAGTCTTGTTGCGTAAAATTCCCAGTAATGTATACTTGAGTACTGTGGCTTTATATCCTTGTCGTATTCCAGCTCCTCAACATCACGCAAATCACGGTTTAAACAAAGAGCATCGAGGGAAATCCCGAAGAATCTTGACATTTCAATAAGCTTTGAAAGCTCGGGAGCCGAAGCACCGCTCTCCCATTTTTGTACCGATTGCCGTGATACCTTGAAAAGCTGTGCAAATTCCTCCTGAGACATATTTGCTCCGTATCTCAGCTTGATTATTGTATTTTTAAGTTCCATATAAAAACCCCCTTTTTTACCATTATAGCATACCGCATAACAGACCGCAACCAACTTTGGGTAGCATATCTGACAACCTGTGGTTGCGTCGCAAAGAGCGTGTGTTTATGTAAAATTAAGCCTTCTCTCAAGCTCCCTCTTACACTTCATCATAAGCTCTGTATACTTACGTTCGTTTTCCTCGTAATCAACCGCATCCGTACCTCTTATCGCAAGACCTATAGCCCCGATAAGCTTCTTACCTCTGTATATGGGACAGGCAAAGGAATGCCATAAAAATCTGCTACCCTCGGGTTTTATACTGTAGCAGGACTGCTTTTTTATTTCGGAAAGCTCACGCAGATATCCGTCAAGACTCGTTGCCTCCTGCCAGCTTGCGCTGTCGGGCTTTGGGAGTGTACCGTAAATGCTCATCGCCTGATCTCTCGGAATATGGGCGAGAAGCACCCTTCCCGTGACCGTTCTGTATATGTCGTCACTTATGATGCTCGCGCTTTCATCGGTGTAAATTCCCTCGGGGCTTACTCTGTCTATAATGTATTTTCTGCTTCCCGAAAGAATTGAAAACACCGAGGTGTGACCGCTTTTACGGCTTAAATACTCAAGAATCGGATGACATTCACGGATAATCTCCTCACCGTATCTGCCGTACCTGGTCAGAAGATGAAGCTCCGCTCCGACGGTATACCCCAGCGAATGAGAGATTTTCTGAAGATATCCGCCCTCGGTAAGCTTTGACACAATGTGCGAGGCGGTACTCTTGTTTATTCCCGTTTCCATTGAGATTTTTTCAAGGCTCACGGGATTTCCTTTTCCGTCGCTGACACAGCGAAGTATCATCATTGTCTTTTCCGTGGAATTGGGCATCGGCGTTCTCCTTTTTTATTTTAATTATATCCCCGAAAAAACTAAAAGTCAAGAGGAAATTTCATATTACGAAATTTGTTGACATTTCGCCCTGCCTGATGTACACTGAGTATAACCTAAAAAGGAGGTACATTTCCTATGAAAATAACAACACCCTTTTACATCGAAAAAAGAAAAAACGAAAACCACATAGATCTTTGCGGTAAGTGGGATTTTACATATTTCCCCGAAAAGACCGACAATGTTGAGAGCATAGACTTCAGATACAGCGCAACACTGCCCAAAGCCGTATACTGGAACGTATATGAAGCGGGAATCCTTCCGCACCCCTACGAGGCGGCAAACAGCAAGCTGTACCGCAATCTTGACGAAAACGCGTGGTACTACAAAAGAAAATTCACCGTCGACAGAGCAATCGACAGCGACACCGAAAATGCATTCCTCTGCTTTGACGGCGTAGGCTACTACTCAAGAGTATGGCTCAACGGCGAGCTTCTCGGAGACCACGAGGGACTTTTCGGAGGCCCCGTATGCGATGTTGCCGACAGACTCAAAAAGGGAGAAAACGAAATTATCGTTGAGGTCACAGCCCACAATTACGGCTATACACCCGAGGAAAAGGAATATAACAGTAAGCACTACTACGACAGATGCCCCGCAATTGTTCCGTGGAACGTAGCGGGCGACGCTGCAACAAGCAACGGCGATTTCGTTACCTTCGGCATCTGGCGTGAAATCAGAATCGAGATTATGCCCAAGAAGCACATTGCCCGTCCTTATCTCTACACAAAGAGCATAGACGGAAACAATGCCGTAATGGGACTTGAGGTTAATATCGCAACGGAGAAAATCCGTGAGCTTGACGTCGTAATGACGGCAGGGGAGTACTATACGTTCTGCTATCCCTATTACAATGGACTTTCGGGTATTCTCTCCGGCGAAAGCGTAAATATCTCCGTCAAGATTTTTGACGAGAACAAAACCGTATTCGAGGAAACGGAAAAATACGACCTCTACGACTACGACAAATGCGGCGTTGCGGACGAAATGCGTGATTTGCAGATTTACCGCCGTGACATAAATCTTTCGGATATTCAGCTCTGGTATCCGCAGGGACTTGGCGAGCCGAAGCTTTATAATGTAGAAATCAAGCTATCCGTAGGCGATATTGTCCTTGATACACTTGACTTCAAGACAGGCATCAGAATAATCGAGCATCTCGACTCCGCAGGCAGAAAGTACCGCCAGAGATGGGACAAGTTCCATATGTGCGTAAACGGCAAAAAGATATTCCTCAAGGGTATGAACTGGATGCCTACAGACTTCCTCTTTGACGAAAACGCAGAGGATACAACCTGGGCACTTGAGCTTGCAAAGAATCAGGGACTTCAGCTTATCCGTATATGGAGCGGTGGCGGTAAGCCCGAATCCGATCTGTTCTATGAGTATTGCGACGAAAACGGTATTATGTTGTGGCAGGATGCCTTCCTTGCCAACAGAAATAGTCCCCAATGGAACAATGAAATTCTTGAAAATCAGATATGCTACTACCTCTACAGACTTCGCAACCATCCGTGTCTTGCGGTACATTGCGGAGGTAACGAGCAGAGAGCATACCACTTTGATAACAACGCCGCACAGTATATCATTCAGAGAAATGTCGAAGACCTTGACTGGACGAGAAAATACGTCAGAGCAACCCCGGACAAGGGAAGTATGCACACTTACAACGACATGGAGCCTGTATGGTTCAGAAAGCGTTACGGCGACCTGCCATTTATGGGCGAATGCGGAATCCACAGCTTCCCCAACGCCAAGAGCCTTCGTCAGCTTATAAACAACAAGGAGTACACCACACCTCTTGACAACATAATGGATGAATCCTTCAGAACGGATTTTCCCGAGCTTCTTAACCACTTCAGCGAATATCATCCGGAAAGAGTTCCGAGAATGATGGCTCGTGCATCGCACATTTCCGACATAAATGGCATTACCCTTGAAGGTCTCTGCGATGCGACGGGAATGGCATCCCACGAATTCTATCAGCTCCTCTGTCAGAGCCTTCGTGAGGCATATCCTCGTTGCGTGGGACTTATGCCGTGGGTATTCAAGAGAGCGTGGACAACAACCGCAATCCAGATGGTAGACGGTCTCGGTGAGCCTGTAGCACCCTACTATTCCGTCAAGAACTCCTATTCCTCCGTTCTGTGCTACGCTTCTCTCTGCGAGGTAGACTATGCACCGGGTGAGACTGTTCAAATTCCCGTGAAGGTCATCAACGAATCCTATTCCGCTGTAAACGGCACGGTAACGCTTGACATATTCTCCCCGAATCTTGAAAAGTGCGAGAGCAAATCCTGCCCCGTAAGCATCGATAAGGATATGTATCATACGGACGTTATGACGGTAGACTTCACGGTAAAGGAAGAGTGGAAGGATAAATACTTCTTCGTAAGAACAACACTCCGCGACGGTGATACATACATCTCCTCAAGCCTATATCCTCTGGCGTCTCTTTCCGCATTCTCCGACGAGGAATACAGAAGCAATTTCAGAAGCGAAATGCAGGGCAACCTCATTTTCGAGAACGGCCCCTTCCAGAGAACGCAGATTGAGGAATCCGCCAAGGCAACACTTTCCGCCGAAATTATCTCCAACAAGCGAGAGGGCGACTACATCACAACAGAGCTGATACTCAGATGCGAAAACGCCCCCGCATACCCCGTAAAGCTCGAGGTGGCAGAGGACAAGACACTCAGCTACCATTCCGACAGCTTCTTCTTTATGGACAAGGGCGAGAGCAGAAAAATAAAGGTTGTAACCCGAAACAAGGGCGACCTTGACAGAAAGCTCACTCTCTGCATAAGCGCGTGGAACGCCGAAAAGCTTACACTTGAAATCTGAATATAAAGCACAAGGGACTGCGATTTCTCACCGCAGTCCCGATTTTTTTGCTTTATTGAATTAAGGATTAACAACCATATCCTTTTCCGTATAAGCCTCATAGAAGTCAGCAATCTTTCCGCTGAGGAATCTTACAAGAATGGAAGCATCACCAAGGTCAACCTTGCCGTTGGAGTCAATGTCAAAAACGATGTCCCAGTCATCTGTCGTAAGCGTATTGCCCTTTGCAAAGCTTCCGAGCATATAGGATACATCCTTTGCATCAACGGTGAAGTCGCCGTCGTAGTCACCGATTACAGCTGCAGAATAACCGTTTTCCACAGCATATTCCTTTGCATCCTTCACAAGGGGAGAGAAGAACAGCTTCATATCCTTAGAAAAGGCATTTGCTTTAAGATTTACATCCTTGCTTCTGATAATAACCTTCTTGGTTTCACTTGCCTTGTCGAAGGCACCGTCGTCAACAGAAGTGAATTCTTCCGTGATAACAACCGTTTCATCGTTTCCGCTGTAGCTTACGAGTCTACCCGCAACAAAGCCGAATCCGCTGTCCGTGGCAAGAATGCCCGCCTCTGTGGGCGTATCGTCTCCACCGATGTAAACAGTTCCCACAGATTCCGTCATGGGGATAAAATCCGAGAAGGAAACAACTCCGTTTTCATCTGCGGTGACCTGATTTATGTAGATTATATTGTCCTCGGAAAGCTCAGGCATTTCCTTTTCGGTGTAGTCACCTGCTACAACAACTATAACATATTCCTTGCCCGGAGTTCTGCCTTCTATTTCAACGGTATAAGAGCCATCCTCCTTGGCTGTATAGTCTGCGGCATTTGCGCAGAAGCAGGAGGAGCATATGAGTAATGCGGCAACAGACGCCGAAATAAGTCTCTTAATCATTATTTTCTCCAATAATATTTTATTACATTTTGAATTATAGCACAGAAAATAGGTCAATAGATGGTTATTATTAAAATAAATTGTAAAAATATAGACAATTTACTTTCATTTCGGTGAATTTTATCACACGGAAAGCAAAATTAAAAGCCGACACGCGGTCGGCTTTTTTGCATATCCCGTAAGGATTACTGCTTTTCCTTGAGAAGGTCTCTGATTTCTGTAAGAAGAACCTCTTCGTTGGAGGGCTTGGGGGGAGCGGGGGGAGCTTCTTCCTCCTGCTTCTTTCTGAGAGCTTCTGCCTTTTCTCTCATCTTTGTGATGATTCTTACGAATACGAAGATGCAGAATGCGATGATAACGAAGTCAATGATTGTCTGAAGGAAAAGACCCCAGTCAAGAATGATTGCGGGAATTTCGGGAGCTTCAACAGTACCCGTACCGATAACAGCTTCCTTGAGAATAACCTGACCTGCAACCTTGCCGCCACCCATAATTGCGGAAATGCAGGGAGTGATAATAGAGGAAACGAATGTGGTAACGATCTTGCTGAACGCACCGCCTACTACAACACCGACTGCCATATCAACCACATTACCGCGGCTGATGAACTTTTTGAAATCTGCAAAGAATCCCATTTTTTTACTCCTTTATGTAAAAATAAAATTTGATAACGACATTATAACACAATTATTTGCTTTCGTCAATAACTTTTCTTGCAATATCAGGATTATTTGTAATAATTCCGTGGCATCCCATATTTACAAGCTCGCGAATCTTGTCCTCCGTGTTGACAGTCCACGGATTTACATTAAGCCCCGCCTTTATTGCATCGGAAACGTAATTTTCCTTGTAACAGCAGGAGAAGTACGGATGAAGCTCGGTAAAGCCGAGAGCCTTCGCATAATTTATAACCTCGGGAATGTCCTCTCCGGCGTAAAGAGCACCGAGACGACATCTCTTGTCTATTGTTCTTACGCTGTAAAGAGTCTTGTGGTCAAAGCAGGAGTAAAGAACATAATCCTGCATATTCATATCGTGTGTCATCCTTACAAGCTTCTTTATGTTGTCATAGCTCCAGCCCGCCTTTATTTCAACATTAATAAGCATTCTGTGAGGACGAAGAAGCTCGTATACCTCAGAAAGCAGGGGAGCGGTCACATCCGGATATTTGTCTCTGAATGCCGCAGGAACGGGATGCTTTTTGATTTCATCATACGAAACCGCATCAATGCAAACATTACCGCCGCCGCATCTTGCAAGTGTACTGTCGTGAGAAACGACTATTTCACCGTCGAAGGTTGAGTGAATATCAAGCTCAACGCCGTCCGCCTTCATATCTATTGCACCCTGAAATGCGGGAATTGTGTTTTCGGGAAAATATGCCGAAGCACCTCTGTGCGCCCATACTACGCTTTTCATATGTGTACCTCTCTTTGATTGAATTATCTATGATAAACCTCTTCCTTGAGTACACCTATGTAAGGAAGATTTCTGTACTCTTCATTATAGTCAAGACCGTAGCCTATAATAAACTCGTCGGGAATTGTGTAGCCCTTATAGTCTACATGCACGTCAACAAGACGTCTGTCGGGCTTGTCAACAAGAGCACAGAGCTTTACACTGTGAGCCTGTCTGTTCTTAAGGTGAACAAGAAGATTGGAAAGTGTGTGGCCCGTGTCAATAATATCCTCGATTACAACCACATCATAGTCCTCGAGAGTCTCATAGGAAAGGTCGTATTTAACCTTAACCTGTCCCGTAGAAACCGTACCCGAGCCGTAGGAGGAAACCTTCATAAAATCAAGTATACAGGGAATTCTCAATTCCTTTAAGAGATCGCTTGTGAAGGGGAGAGAGCCCTTGAGAATACAAACAAGAAGAAGCTGCTTGTCGGAGTTTTCGTGGTCGCGTGTGATTTCCTCCGCGATTCTCTTAACGGCTTCTTTGATCTGCTCCTCGGTTATAAGAACCTTTTTAACGTCATTTTCAATGTTGTACATGGTGTTTTATTTCCTTTCAAATTGATTTCGTTCCAAAGCTTATTTTGCGGCGGCTTCCTTTTCAAGCCTTTCGCGCTCCGCCTGCGAAGCACGGAGATATATGGGGGACAGCGACGCACCGCTGACCTCTTTTGCTTCCTTTGAGTAAAGTGCCGCCTTTGCAACGGAGTATGCATCCTGATACATATGAACGGGGTCGCATACAGTGTAGGTAAAGGGAGCATCCGTACCGGATTCCGCCGTGATTTTATCAAAAAGCTTTTTGCAAAGAAGAGCACCGTCACCCACAAGAAGAATCTTCTTGCCCGCATACTTTTCGGAAAGCTCCGAGTATATTGCCGATGCCTCGGGAAGTCTGTCCTCGCAGAGTCGCTTCAATTCTCCGTTTCTTCCGACCTTGAAAAGAGCATTGTAGAACTGTGAGCGTCTTGCATCCATAACGGGGCAAATGATATATCCCGAATAATGCTTTACGTTTTCTGCAAGAGCAAAAAGCGAGGAAACCTCAATGCATCTGTGTGCCTTTCCCTTTGCGTTAAGACCAAAGGAAATCCCCTTCGCACAGGCAACGCCTATTCTTACGCCCGTAAATGAGCCGGGACCGGCACTGACCGCAATAATGTCAAGATCGTCCGCCGTTATGCCCGCACCCTTTATACAGGTGTCAATCATCGGCAGAAGAGTTTCGCTGTGAGTAAAGCCGCAGTTTTCCGTTCTGTGGGTGAGAGGCATAAATTCGCCGCCCTCCTGCTTTACGATACATACCGAGGCTGTTTTTGCTGTTGTGTCTATGGCTAATGTGTACATCGTTTTTCACCAATCTTTATTGTATTTTCGGGAATTGCATAGCATCGTCGGATGCGTGAATTACCATTTTTTCTATTTTTTCGCGAAGAGCACCGTCACGGATAAGCTTGCCTATTCCGCCGATAACGCACTCGGAAGCTCTTTCCGCAACCATTACGGGAAGCTTTGTTCTCTCGTGAAGATAAACGTCAAGACCACCAAGAAGCGCACCGCCTCCCGTGAGCATAATTCCCGAATCGTAAATGTCCGCACAAAGCTCCGGCGGAGTGGAATCAAGCACGGAGCGGACAGCCTCAAACAGAGAGTCCAGCGATTCTGTAATCGCCTCGCGTACCTCAGCGGAGTACAGCACGAATTCCGCCGCCTTACCGTCACGCATATTGCGTCCCTTGACCTCAATTGCTCCTATATCCGAGCCCGTGTGAGCCGAGCCGATTTTTTCCTTTATGTCTCTTGCGCTTGCCTCACCTATAAGCACGTTGAATTCCTGCTTTATATAAGAAATAATCGCATTGTCAAGCGTGTTTCCCGCAATCTTGAAGGAGTCCGAGGTAACAATTCCCCCGTGGGAAATTACTGCAATTTCAGTCGTGCCCGCACCGATGTCAACCACCATACAGCCCTTAGAGCCCAAAACGGGAAGTCCCGCACCGATAGCGGCACAAAGAGGCTCGTCGAAAACATAAACCGACCTTGCTCCCGCATCTGTCGCGGAATCAAGCACCGCACGCCTTTCAATTTCGGAAATCCCGTAGGGAACGCAAATTATCACCCTCGGACGCACTCCGGGGAATAAGCCCGCACCCTTCTTGAGAAATTCGCACAGCATTTCCGCACAGAATTCGAAGTCCGCAATAACGCCTCCGCGAAGAGGGTACACAGTACCTATTCCCGCGGGAGTTTTACCTATCATACGCTCTGCGGCGGTACCTACGCAAATGATTTCCGAGGTTGATTTTTCATAGGCGACAACCGAGGGCTCGTTTACGGTGATGCCCTTGTCCCTTGTGTAAACCAGAGTGTTTGCCGTGCCGAGGTCTACACCAACATACCATGAACCGTTCATCCGCACTCTCATTTCCTCGACGGATTTTCGCTATCCGCCGAATAATTGTTGTTTATAAGTCCGCATATATCCGAGAAGCAGGGCTCGTAGCCTCGTGTCTGTGCCTCAAGAATGGGAAGCACAACTCTGTCGTATGCATCTCTGATATATCCGTTTTCGTATATTATTGCCCTGCCGTTGTGTGTGGCAATTCCCACACCGCCAAAGAAAGGGTTATGGCAGAAGCCGTCGCAAAGCTCCCTTCTTATTCTGCCGTCTATTCCGCTCTGTGTGTCACATGTCTTATTATGCAATGCGGGTCTTTGAACCGCACCGAGCTTTGCAAAGTAAAGCAGAGCCGAAACCGCCGAAGCACCGAGACAGAGATTATCCGTCATAATATCCTCGGGCTCCGCACTTGCGACAACATAAAGCACCCTTGCACAGCACAGAAGCTCAGACATACAGAACGGTGCCGAGCCGTGAGAAAGGCTTATATCGTCGGTTATACCGAAGCTTCTGGTGAAGGAGAAAACATTCTTTCCGAATGCAACCGAAAGCACGATGCAGTCCTTTGAAAAGTCGCCGATGCTTCCGATGTATCTTACGGGAATATCCGCAATTCTGCCGTCCGAATACTTGTTGGCAAGTATGGAAAGACCGCTCATAATTTCCGACGCCTGACCGTAGGTCATAGCAATTATTCCGACATTTTCAAAGCCGTGCTCTCTTGCGGCGATAAGTGCCGTCTCGCAAACCTGCACCGCCTCTATTTTGTTTGCCTTGCTGTTCTTGTCGTAAAGACCGCCCACGCATTTTACGTAGTTCAGAGTCCTTTCCGTTCTGTCCTTACAGATAAAGCTTACGCAGTCGGGGTAAAGGCTCCTTGCGAAATCCGCAATATAGCCGTTCTTTTCGGGAAGCACCCTTGTAAGCCTGAAGGTGGGAATTCCCAGCGGAAGCGAAGCCATAATGCTTCCCGCTCTTTCAAAGGGCGAGCTTACGAAAATGCACTTGTCGTATCCCGTGCAAAGGGGAAGAGCCTCGCAGGCATCGGTTTTCTCACAGTCCGTGAGAACAAGCACACTGCGGTGATTACGAAGCCTGTAAGCGGTTGAAAGCGGAACGAATACCGCGCTGTACATAACACGAAGAATTCCCGCGTGATTTTCAAGAAGCTCCGTCAGCGACACAGACTTGTCGGAAAGAGACTTCCTCAGTGCGTAAAGCTCGCGCTTGCCCTCGTCCCCGGAGATGTAATCTCTGAATTTCTTTCTCCGTGCGGAGATAAGATTGAATCTTGCAAGCTTCTTTTCGTAGAAGTATACCTCCGTGTATTTCTTGCAGGTCTCGGAAAGCTCGTTGCCTACAAGGTGTATCTTGGAGAAGATAATATATTTTGCAAAAGCAAGATAAATGCTCTTGTGTATAAGCGTCTTTGTTGATTCTCCAACGGGATTTCCCTCAATGTAGGAAACCACGTCTGCAAGGCCGATTCTCGCCGCCTCCTTCTTGAGTGCATTAAGCTCGTGAAGGGTTGCAAAGGGCTGAAGATTTTCACGGAATGCACGAAGCATCTGAGAAAGTCCGTCCTTTCCTAGAATTCCCTCGGGGAAGCGAAGCTCGTAAAGGTCAATGCAAAGAGCCTCGGAAAGCTCGTTGAGAAGACCGCCTTTTTCGTTTGAAAGCCTTCTGAACGCAGCTACAGCCGCCACGAAATCGGCATTTGTGCTCTTGTCCTCGGAAAGCGCGGTTATAAGTCTTGTGATTCCGCTGTGAAGCTCGGAAAGATTTTCGTTGGAGCTTCTGAACAGCTTCTTTATGCATATGTCGGCGGAAAGCGCAAACTCGGCGATTCTTCTTGCACGCTCGGTGTCCGTCTCCTCATTCTGCCATATCGTGCCGAGACTTGAGGAAACCTCCGAAAGCACAAGCGCAAGCTCTCGTCTTAGCTCCTCTCTCTTTGAAAGCTTTTCAAGAAGCTCCTCCGTTTCCTTTGAGCTGAGCTTTGTCTTTTCGGGGAGATACTTCCTGATTTCGTGAGAAATGCTGTTCTTTACAAAGGGATTGTTCTCCGCATCCTTCCACTTTATGTAGAGTGCCGTGCAGGAAATCGAAGCGATTCTCTCGGATACTCCCGAAAGAGATGCGTTGAGAGTGCCTATCTCGTCAATGATTCCGCAAGCCTTTTCGATGCTCTTTGAGCTTCTGTATGTGCTTGTGCAAAGAAGCCCCTCGGGAAGAAAATCAATGCCCGACTTCATAATAAGCTCAAGGAATTCACCAAGCGAAATAAGAGTCCTTACATCGGGAATTCCCGCCTCGGACATTCCGAGACAGCCTCTTGCAAAGGCTGATTTCTGAGCAAGAATACCAAGCTCATCCGAAGCCTTTCCGAAAAGCTCGCAGATATCCTCCGGAATCTTGTTTGTGTTCTTTATGTATTTAAGACTGTCACCGATGTCGTATGCACCCTTCTTTGAAAGTGCGTAAATCTCGGCAGCCTTTTCGCAAAGACTGTCTGCCACAGAGAAGAGCTCATCCGCACCCGCCCTTGAAAGGTCACGCACGTCAAGAATAAGCTCTATAGGCTCGTCGGTGCAGCAAAGCTCGCATTTGCAGTAGCTGTCAATGCAGTCGTAAAGGGAATATCCGAATCCGAATTCGGAGTAAAGGTCGTCAGCATAAGCTGAAAGTGTGTGCTCAAGAGCGCAGGCATCCTTTTCGGGAGCTCCCGCGGGATATTCCGCATCCGAAAGCACATTTTCAAGGTCGGCAAGAATCTGTGTCCGCACGGAATCGATTCTCTGTGCATCAAGGCAAAGCTCACCTATACCGCCCTTAGCCATGGTATCGTAAAGCGAATCAAGCGATTCGGAATATTTCGAGCAGACAAGCACATCCTCCGAGCAAAGAGCCGCCCTTGCAATAATGTTTCCGAGAGCCTTCTTCTTGCCGGTACCGTGAACGCCCGAGATTATAATGCTGTCATTTTCAGCCGCCTTTACAGCATTTCTCACCTCCGAGGGAACATCAAAGGGAAGTGTAGCCTCAAGACGACCGTATGGGGAGGCGGGATTTTCACAGCAGGAATATTTGCCGCTCTCAACGAACTGCTCAAATTTACCGCTTCCCGAGTCCTCAAGACAGTCTCTCATAAGAGTGTAGGAAAGATCGAAAACGGAAAGAAGCGTATCGTTTATAAAGCGAAGCGAATCGGGATAATCCTCGCAGATGCCTTCAAAGGCGTAAAGACAAGCGGAAAGCTCAGTGGCCTTATCCGAGCTGTCAAGAGTTGGATTCTCCTCGAAGAAGGTCTGCACTCTTGTGTTGTAGCTTG
Organism: Clostridia bacterium; assembly: GCA_017560085.1. GTDB lineage: Bacteria > Bacillota > Clostridia > Oscillospirales > CAG-382 > SIG622. The sequence goes on along the minus strand of JAFYPA010000064.1, from coordinate 28,891 downwards.
CACCCGTCGTTTTTTCGATGTGACTTATAAGACTTGTGTTGATAACCGTTTTGTCCGTACCGAATTTCAGTACCGCGGTTCTGTTTTCAAATATTATCTCGCAGGGAATGTAAGCGCAGGGAGCATAAGAAACTCTGCCCTCGTTAGCTATAGCGATAATTCCCGCAGCAACATATATCTCCGTGTTGCCGCAAAGAAGCCTTGAAGCCCTTACAGCCTCGCAAAGCTTAACCGCATCCGAGTAAAGCTCCTCTCTTATTCTTTCCGCATAAAGCTTTTCGCCGGAAAGAATGTACTTTGCGGGATAGCCGTAAACGGTACCCTTGCCAACAGCATTCTCCGTCCTTTCGCGAAGCTCACCGAGCTTTGCTTCAAAGACAGCCTGCTGATTCATATTTCTGGGATTCTCCGCAAGATTTCTCGGACGGAAGCTGCTGAAGCTGAGAATCGCATCCGATTCCGCGGATATTATTTCATCGTCAAGAGGACAGATTGTGTACTCCTGCGAGAATACAAGCTCATTCGGCTTTACGCAAAGACCGAGCGAGGTAAAGCTGTAGGGCGAGAAGCCGAATACCGAAGCGGAATCCGCATTCCCGCATATGCGCTTGACGGTTTCCTCTATGCTCTTGTATCCACCGTAAATATCCTTCGCCACACCTCTGTCAAAGGGACGGAGCGAGGCAACACCGCAAAGCCTTGAAGTATATACGTCTACGGAGAAAATAAGCGTAGAACTGCTCTTAAGAACAAGATTTGTGGTCTCCGTAACATTTCTTTCAAAGTCCATATCCTCCGTACCGAGAAGACCGAGCACATCGAAAACAAATATCTCTCTGTCGAGAATTCTCTCACGAAGCTCGGATATGCTCTCGCTCACGGGACTTCCGGGGAAGTAGTCGGAAAGTCCGATGCTGACAAGCACCTTGACAGAGCCCGCACCCTTGCGAAGGAAAATTATACCGGGATGAAGTCCGCATCTCTCTGCGCAGGAGCAGTAAAACAAAGCCGCCTCCGTAAGGCTGACCGTTCTCTTGTTGGAATCCACAAGAGTGTCGGGGTCACGGATAATGCAGTCACCGTCAAGCATTTCTCTGTGCATTGCGGAATATGTAAGCTTTGCGGAAAGCATAACGTTGGCAATCGCCTCTGCGTAAACAAGAGGACGGGGAGCCTGCCTCTTGAGTCTTTCCGTGATTTTCTTCACCTGAGCGGAAAGTCTCTTTTCCACCTTGGAAGCAAATTCGCAGTCGGGAAGCACGTACGTGCAAAGAAGCTCGGGCGGCATTTCGGGACAGATATGCCCGAAGGGAGAAATCTTAACCGTCTGAACGCAGGAGGCGGTAACGTCTCCCACGGTAATCACCGTCTGAATTCTGATACCCGCATTAGCCGAAAGCTCGTGCATAAATGCGGAATTCGGAAGTATTTTATGCTTTTCGAGATTCAGAATAACCGTGTCGGAATTTTCCGAAGTATACTGCGAAAGGGAAAAATCCGCAATATTAACCTTTATGCTGAATACCTCGGCATTTGCGCTTCTTGCCTCCATCGCAAGAGAAAGACAGCCGCACAGAGAGCTCGGAATATTCTTTATAACAACGTTTTTGATAATCGGAATACCGCTGTAAAAATGAGCCGCCGTATATACGGGAGCCACTACCGGAACAATTGTGAGGGAAGCATCTGAAGCCTTGTTTGTCATATCTTTTTCCTTTCGACGGAGATGATTTATGTGAAAATTGAGTATAATTATGCATTTTAAGACATTATAACACACTTTTTGAGATTTTGCAACTTATATTATTAAATATTTTTGTAAAAAACATAATTTCCCCTTTATTTTTTCAAAAAACTGTGATAGAATATTTTCCAAAGGAAGTGATACGATGAATATCATAGAAAAGCTCAAAAGAAAATTCTCCAAAAACGACGAAACAAGTCCCGCATTCCGTCACGAATTCGCCGAAAAAATAAACAACCGCCACGTAAAATACGTAACGGAAAGATTCGAGGGAATAGAGGAAATAGTCGGCAGGGAAGGGCATATAAATATTTTGCCCGACGGAATTCATCTTGCCGTTACCTGCGGTATAACCGAAATATTCAAGGCGAAAATAGACGACCTTTCAATGTGGACTCTTATGAGTAATGACGGCGTTGTTCTTGACGGCTTCGACCTTGTTACGGGAAGAAAAAGAGAGGTTACCGCATTCTATCTCTATTACAGATAAGTCGCATTTACAATAAATATGCTTACATATATAAAAAATTTGTCTTTTATACGAATTTCACTTGCAAAATGCGGAAATATATGTTAAAATAAAGTAATATGAGCGGGTATGCTCATAAATCAAGTAATTTAAGTCCGTAAAAACGGCGAAAAAGAGAGGAATAAAATCATGGCAGAACAGAAGAAGGTAAGAGTTGGTATCATCGGCTGCGGCGGTATCGCAAACGGCAAGCATATGCCCGCACTCAAGAAGGTACCCGAAGTAGAAATGGTAGCATTCTGCGACATCGTTGCATGGAAGGCAGAGAAGGCTGTTCGTGACTTCGGCGTTGAAGGTGCAAAGGCTTACACAGACTACAAGGAGCTTCTCAAGGACGAAACAATCGACGTAATTCACGTTTGTACTCCCAACAGAAGCCACAGCTTCATTACGGTTGACGCTCTCCACGCAGGCAAGCACGTAATGTGCGAAAAGCCTATGGCTATCAACAGCGCAGAGGCAAAGAAGATGATTGACGCTTCCAAGGAAACAGGCAAGAAGCTCACAATCGGCTACCAGAACAGACAGGCAGCTGAAAACCAGTTTGCAAAGGAATACTGCGACAACGGCAACCTCGGTGATATCTACTTCGCAAAGAGCCACGCAATCAGAAGAAGAGCAGTTCCCACATGGGGCGTGTTCCTCAACGAATATGAGCAGGGCGGCGGTCCCCTCATCGACATCGGTACACACTCTCTCGACCTCACACTCTGGATGATGAACAACTACAAGCCCAAGTACTGCGTAGGTACTACATACCACAAGCTCAACAACCAGACAAGAACAGGTAACGCCTGGGGCGACTGGAAGCCCGAGGAATTCACGGTTGAAGACTCCGCATTCGGCTTCATCGTAATGGAAAACGGTGCTACAATCGTTCTCGAATCCGCTTGGGCACTTAACACTCTTGAAGTAAGAGAAACAAGATATCAGCTCTGCGGTACAAAGGAAGGTCTTGACACATTCACGGGCGGCGTAAGAATCAACGGCGTTGAATGCGGCAGACAGTACGAAAAGAACCCCAGCCTCGGCGCAGGCGGCGTTGCTTTCTATGACGGTGCAGGAAACGGCACACCCGCAGAAAGAGAAGCAAGAGCTTGGATCAACGCAATTCTCAACGATACAGATCCCGTTGTTCTTCCCGAGCAGGCATTCGTTGTAACTCAGATTCTTGAAGGTATCTACGAATCTGCTAAGACAGGTAAGCCCTATTACTTCAACTGATTTTTAAGGTGCTGAAATTTAATTTTTACAGGAGGACAAACCAATGAAATTAGGTCTTGTTACAGTTCCGCTTGGCGATATGCCGGTGGAAGAAATGCTTAAATATGTTACATCTCTCGGCGTTGAGGCTGTTGAAATCGGCGTAGGTGGTTATCCGGGTGATGCTCACTCCAAGCCCGAGGAGCTTCTCGCAGATAAGGCAAAGCTCAAGGCTTATAAGGAGCTTTTCCCCAAGTACGGTACAATCATCTCCGCACTTTCCGTTCACGGTAACGGCGTTGCTCCCGATAAGGAATTCGCTGCAAAGTGCGACTATGAATTCGACAGAGCTTGTCAGCTTGCAAACGAGCTTGACCTCGATACAGTTATCACATTCTCCGGCTGTCCCGGTGGAAGCCCTGAGGACAAGATGCCCAACTGGGTAACCTGCCCCTGGCCGGATGAATACCTCAAGGTTCTTGACTACCAGTGGAACGATGTTCTCATTCCTTACTGGAACAAGAAGGCTGAGGTTGCAAAGAAGTACGGCGTAACAAAGATTGCATTCGAAATGCATCCCGGCTTCTGCGTATATAACCCCGAAACACTCTTCAGACTCAGAAATGCCGTAGGTGACTGCATCGGTGCGAACTTCGACCCCTCTCACCTTATCTGGCAGGGCATTGACCCCGCAAAGGCTATTATCGAAATCGGTAAGGCAGGCGCAATGTTCCACTTCCACGCAAAGGATACAAAGATTGACAAGTACAACACAGCTGTAAACGGCGTTCTCGATACAAAGCACTACGGTGACGAAATCAACAGAAGCTGGGTATTCAGAAGCCTCGGCTACGGCACAAGCGTTGAAGCATGGAAGGAAATGGTTTCCGCACTTCAGATTGTCGGCTACAACCACGTTATGTCCATCGAGCACGAGGACAGCTATATGACAAGCAAGGAAGGTCTCGAAAAGGCAATTGCGTTCCTCAAGAGCGTAATCATCTCCGAGCCCAAGCCCTCCGGAATGTTCTGGGCATAATTCCCTTGTGACACAAGCGAATAAATAAAACATAAGGACGTGTAGGCTTAAAGCTTACACGCCCTTTTTTTGTCATTTTGAGTTCCTTGGGAAAATACCGCAAAGAGTAAATTTTATCAATACCGAAAGCCCGATGCTGATTATCGAATACACCGCCAGATACCCCAAATACCCCGCATTGTACGGAGCATAAAGATAAAGCGACGGCGGGAATATCACCCTTGCCCCGATTCCGATATCTATAAAAATCGGACACAGAACAAGCATCGCAATTATAATAAACGGCGTTACCGCACCGAGCCGTGCCGTGCTGCGGAATATCTGCGAGCATAAGAGACAGAAGCCCGAAGAAGCGAAAGCATAAAGCACCAGCGAGAGTACCTCCGAATAAAACGCCGTACCGAGCTCAAGGAATATCAGCGAAATTCCCACGGGGATGCAGGATAATACCACGCCCGCAAGAATACAACCGAATTCGGGAAGAATCTGCATTGACGGCGACAGAAATCCGAATCTGCCCGCCCTTTTGTCCTCCTTGAAGACCATAGCCGAGGCAAGTCCGCATAATACCATAAGAACGGCAAGAATACCGCGGACGGGGAAGGAGAGAATGTCCGTGTTGATATTTGCAGCCTGCTCCTCTCCGAGTACACGGATTTCTATTATAGAATCGGGCTGAAAAGCCGTATAGTAATGACTTCTTATCTCCTCGTCGGAGGCCGAGTGAGTATCTCCGTATTTCTTTTCTATAAAGCTTGCGTAATTTTCATAGCTGACATAGGGATGCAAAGCCCCGTAAAGAATCTCACCCGAAAGCCCGAGAGAAGCACTGCTTTCCCGCTGAATAACATTCACAAGAGGTCTTGCGGTGCCGTTGTCAGCGTTCGTTTTTATTCTTTGCTCAATGTCCGCGGGGAATATCCACGCAGCCTGAAGTTTGCCCGAAATCACGGCATTTCTCACTTCATCCTCAGAGTCAAAAGACTCAAAATGAATTATGCTGTCCCTTGCAAGAAGCGACTTTGTTATTTCCTCTCCGAGCTCCGAGCCATAGCTGTAAAGCCCTATCTTCAGAGCTCCGCTTCCCTCGGCGGTGCATAACTTAAGAGCAACCACCGAAAGCGGAATAATAATGAGCAGAGCAATAAAGCTCGGCTTCAGAAGAAGCCTTTTGCATAGCATAATAAACCAGACGGCAAGGTCCCTGATTTTTCTTTTCATCTCAAATCACCTGCCATCTTCTTTTTTCTCAAAGCAACGGAAGCCGCAAAGAACAAGCCCGCATATCCGAGCAGTAAAACCACCTGCATAGGTGCAAGCCGTGAGGTCAACACAGCTCTCATATAAGCGAAGCCCGCTCCCACGGGAAGAATATTCGCCACCGTACGGACAGAATCGGGGAAGAAATAGTTGGGATAAAAGCATCCCGAAATATATCCGAATCCGACCGCACACAAAAACTGAGTAATAAGCGCAGAAACCGTTCCGTCCACAGCCTCGAATAACATCATCTGCATAGCGCAAACGGCAAGAATCACGGGAATTGAAGCGAATACAAATCCCACGCAGGACATAACGTCCGCTACCTCAAGCTCGGGAATTCCGAGGCTGAAGTTATAGGTAACTGTGCCGAATATTACCGCAAATACAATCATAGTCACAAGAGTCACAAGCATAAAAACGGCATACTCGCAAAGCATCTGCATACCGCTGCCGATACCTCTTGAATAAAGGAATTTCGACAGAGCAATATCTCTGCCCGTGAAAAGCGCACAGCAGGAAATTCCCCATAAAAGCATAAGCATCAGAAGCATCCCGACAAGATAATATCCTCCCGTGGAAATGCTGCCCGCAACGCCCGTAAATTCCGTCTCGTAAAGGGAGCTCCGACTGAGAAGCACGTTTGTGATGATAGCCTTGCTCACCTCGTTTATACTGTCACCCTTGACAAGTCCGTTTGCCCTTATAAAGCTCCGAAGTCCTGCCGCAACGCGCTGTGTTTCCGCAACATATACCGAAACCGTGTCAATAACCTCACGGGTGAGCACCGTTCCGAGACTGTCGGGCTTGTTTGCAATATAATAGGTCGCTCCCGAGCTTTCAAGGGAAGCAATACTGTCGATAAAATCATCGGGGATAACAAGATATCCCATAATCTCATCTCTCGCAAGAGCATCGCTTGCCTCTGCCTCCGACATCGAGCGAAGGTCAATGTAGAATCTCGAGCTGTCAATATTTTTTATAACGTCAATACCAACGTCAAAGAAGGTCTCCGTCGTGTCGCCCACAATACCGATTGCAACCCTTGTGCCGTTTTCCTTCGCAATGCTTCCGATTATGGCAAACGCCGCAAGAGAAAGAGCGAGAACAGTTGCAAGTGTGGTTGCAAGAATCGACGGATAAATTTTAAGTGCCCTTTTCAGAAGAAGAAGGGGATAGGCTTTTCTTTTCATTTTTTCAGCTCCGCAATAAGCCCCTCAACGCTTCCGTCATAGCGGTACTCACAAAGACTTCCGCCCTTCAGAAGGTATATCCTGTCACAAAGAGGAAGCTCGTCCGTGTCGTGAGTGGCAATAATCACAATGCCGCCCTTTGCTTTAAAGTCACGGATATATTCTCGGATGGTCTGCTTGCATACAACGTCAAGTGCCGCGGAGGGCTCGTCAAGAAGCAGAATTTTCGGACTGTGCGCCACGGCACACCCTATGGCAAGCCTCTTTTTCATACCGCCCGAAAGCTTAGAAACAGTAACCTTCAGAAATTCCCCTATGCCGAGCTTTTCAAGAACACCGCCCGAAAGCTCTCTCTTTATTTCCTCACCCGTATACCACAGTCGAAGATTGTCAAGTGCCGAAAGCTCCTCTATAAGCGGAGTGCTCTGAGGAACATATCCGATAATCTCCGCACGGCTCTTGCGATTTCCGAAAAGATTCACACCGTCATACTCAAAGCATCCGCCATCGCACCGTGTAACACCAGAGAGAATATTCAGAAGAGTAGACTTTCCGCTTCCGTTTCCGCCTACAATACCTATGCAGACGCCCTCGTCTGCGGAGAAGGAAATATCCTTCAGTACCGTCTTTTTACCGTAGCTTTTGCTGATGTTTTTAATTTCCATAATTTGTTCCAATCAATATTACAATGGCAAGGTATTATTTACCGAGACGCTTATTTAAGCTCTTTGCCGCCTCAATCATTCCCGACGGAGCATTAACCTTCTCAAGCGAGGAAATAACACCGTCCGCGCTCATTGTAGAATAGAATTCTGCAAATCCCTCGGGAGATGATACATCAACCGTGCTTTCGGGAATGGCAATGCTTTCCGCCTTTGATACGCCCGCCGTTACGCTTACCGAAGCAACATCCTCGCCCTTGTATCCGAGTCTCGCATCGAATCCTGCATCTAGAAGTCCCGTGCGTTCAAAACTGAGAGTTATTTCACTGTCGCGAATTACGTCGGTATAAGCCTTGCTTACGAACTTCTCAAGAAGGGTAGAGGTAACGGCTCTTCCTATGCTGAGCTTTATTGTGCCGGACATAAGACCGCTCTTATTCCACTTCTTGATATCGAAATCGTGAAGCTCTGCTCTTATATACTCCGCACCGGGACCGATTTCATACTCGCCACTCTTCTTTCCGCCGGAAATTTTTCCGCTTCCGGAAAGCACAGTAAGGTCAAGCGCACCTACACCAACGGTGATTCTGTCGTGGAATTTATTTCCCTTAACGGCTGAAACCGCACTGAAAACAGTTTTGTCCTCTTCGATAAGAGTAATTCCGATAAGCTCGTGCTTGTCGTTTGTGCGAAGCTCGATAACCGTATTCTCACGGAAAATAAGCTTTCCGGGAAGCTTTGCTATATCAATGTTGTCCGCAAGCATACCGAGATACTTGTCAAGCATTTCGGGACGGAGCATTTCGCGGGCGGCAACCTTCTTCAGCTCCGATGCGCCGACCTTTTCAAGATATTCCTGCGTGCAATCGGAAAGAAGCTGAATTGCGGGTGAGAGTGCCTCCTTAAGCTCGGCGTCAGCCGCAGCCTCTGTGAGTACATTCTTTGTTATATGGAAGATGTCGTCATATGAAAGCTTAACCGTGATAAGATTACACTTCTGAGTGATATTGCCTACACTTACCGTGCTGTCGATTTTCTCAACGTCGCAAAGGCTGTCAAAGGCAATGCCGAGGTATTTGTCAAGAAGCTCGTTTGTCCTGTCATCCTCGGGAAGCACAGAGGGAAGCCTGCAAAGGAAGGAAAGCACCGCAGCGTTGATTTCCGAAGCCTCGGAAGCCTCGGGTCTGAATACCGCGGCACTGTCCGTAAGCTCGGGAGCCGAAAGATAGAACGCAGAGCCGTCCGTGCTTGCGGCAAGATTTGCGCTGACAATATCCGCACCGTTCACGCTTGCTCCTGCACCAAGTGCAAAAAGGCCGTCATCCTCGGATGCATTAAAGGTGATTCCGAGGCTGTCAAGCCCTTCACTGATTTCGCCGCCCTCGGGAAGGTCAATTCCCAATGCATCAACAAATGCATCGAATGCCTCGTGCTTGTTGTATTCTGCAGTTACCTTAAGACCTGCAATACCGCCCGATAAATCCTTTACCGTGTTAACAACACCGGTAACGCTTTCGGAAGCGGAGTTCTTTTCCGTGATTATGTACTCAAGATATTCCTTCGGAGGCTTGTTGTCAATAACCGCATTTTTCACCGCGGGAGCCACAGCGAATATCACAACGGAAAGCACCGTACAAAGTGCAACCGCCACAGCAATTCCGATAACAGCCTTTTTACGGCCCGACATCCTCGGCTTTTCTGCAGTTGCCTCATCGACGGATTCTGCAGTCTCCGTTTCATTTTCGGGAGCTTCCGTCTCGGCTTGTGTTATTTCCTCCGAGCCCTCCTGAGTCTGCACTGTCTCATCCTCGGTATATTCCGTACCGCATTCGGGACAGATTTTGTTTTCCTCGGAAAATTCCTTACCGCAATTCTTGCATATCATGATGAGTATCTCCTTTTCTTTGACGAATTTGATTTATATTACTATCCATTCTTATTATACAGTAACCGTTCCCGAATGTCAATAGCAAAAAAAGAACCGCCCCGCAAGGAGCGATTCCGTAAAAGCCTTTTCAATTAACCCATAAAGGAGAATAACTTATTGAGAATACCCGCCTCTGAAAGGTTTGTAATAACCGTGGTAGTATCGATATCCTGCATGAACTTCTGCATATCCTCCTTGTTTGTCGCTTCGTACCAGGATGTGGGAACAACGATTTCGGAGGGAGACTTCATCGCACCGTATGCATCGAGTGAAAGTACCTTCTTGCCCTTGTAGTTGAAGGTGATTACCGTGTTTGCATCGTCGAGATTTGTCTGAGTAAAGCTTATAACCGCCTCGCATTCCGCAAGAATATCGCCGCCCTGACCGATTGAAAGAGCAAAGTCTCTTCCGGGCTTTACTGTGATTGTACCATTGAAGAAGCCGTCCTCAAGAAGCTCTGTGTCAATGCCGTCCACATTTACCGTCATAACGGTAACCGCATTTTCACCGTCAAGATATGCCTTGACCTCGGCATTCATAAAGCATTTGCCGTCCTCGGTGCTTCCCGTACCCTCAACAATGAAATCCTCTGCGGAAACAACAAATGCAAATTCATCATCCTTTTCGGCAGTGAGACATTCGAGAACACTGTATTCATCGGAGAATACCTCAAAGCCGATAAGCTCATCGTCGGTGCTTGTGTAAAGATTTACCGCAATATCGGAGGAGATTGTGTAAAGCTCGGGATATTTCTTGAGATTTTCAGCCTGTCTGTCAAACTCATTGTATGTAGCATCAATCATAGCCTCAACCGAGTCAAAGCTCTCCGCACCGCCCGAAGCATAAAGCTCGTCGGAAATTTCTTCAAAGACAGCCTTGATGGCGGGGTCATCCACCGCAGTCTCTGCAAGCTTTACCGTAGCATTGTAAAGGTCGTCGGGAGTTATATCAAAGGAAACACAGTTGACATCCTGAGAAATTTCGCTTACCGTAACGGAATCGGCTTCCTTTGTAACATTTGAAGCCGCCTCAAGAAGGATAGCAAGATATTTTTCCGCAAGTGCCTCCGTATCCTCACCCTCGGGAAGAGCATCAATAAGTGCGTAGGAGAGAAGCGTGGGAGCATACTCTCTCGCAAAGTCGGGTACGGAAATACCGATCGCCTTTTCGTTAAGCTCGGGAAGAGTAGCAAAAAGCATTTCCTTCTTCGTGTCGGCTGTAAGAATCAAATCTATAACGTGTACATTGTTGACTTTAAGGTCAATCGGCGTAGATATAAGTCCGTCCGCTGTTGTGTCAGCCTCAATTTCGATACCGATATCCGAGAGCCAGCTGAGCTTTTTGTACTGCTCAACAGCACCGGGATTCACCGCACCGATAAATTCCGCCGTGCCGTCGCCCGTTGTAAGACGTACAGAGCCCTTTGCAGAGCTGTCGGCAGAGTATTCACTCTTTGCCGAATCGGTAAAAGCGGAAACGTACATCGGAAGGTCGTGCTTTTCCATAACAACATATTCGAGGTATTCCTCGGGGGAGAGAGCGGCAATTTTAGCCTTTTCGTCCTCCTCGGGCATTTGAACATATGCACCGCCTTCGTTTTCTGTCTTGTCTCCGTCCTTTTTGCAGGCAACCGCGCTTGTTGCAACAAGTCCCGCAAGAAGAAGCGCAAGAATTCTTTTTGTTTTCATTTTGTTTTCCTTTCGTGTTATAAAATTTCGTGATAATTAAGTATAACCGGGCAATTCCCCAAAAGCCCTGTTCTTGGGCAGTTAAATTTTGTTTAGTGAAGTATATGCTATCATTATAACATTGTTTCGGGTAATTGTCAATGGTGTTAGAAAAAGTAAAGCCGAAGAAATGATTCTTCGGCTGAGATATTTTCGAATGAAATTAAATCCGTCTTTATATCCTTGCGTAAGCAAGATTTCATCACGAAGTGATTTCATCTGCAAAGCAGATTTATTCCGTCGCAAGACGGATTTAACTGAAAAAAGCATCAATCCAAGGATTGATGCTTTTTTCTTGGCAAATGACTCTAATTTTCATAAAAGGTTCGCACCTATGCTTTTTGCACCCCCTGTATTTAGTAGGTGTGAACCTTTTTATAAAGGGGGGTGCATTTGCAAATTTTATTGAATTTTCTTTCTGATTTTTTTACAATAAAAAGGTGTACTTATTGTAGGCAGGCTAACTACTTCAAAAAGACCTTTTTCTATCATATGCTCAATCCGCTTCCCTAAAAATATATCGTTCAAACCGATTTTTGATGCACAATTACCAACAAGCTGTGCTTCATTTATGATACCATCATATTTGTTTGCTTCAATCACAATGGCTGAATCGTAAAAATCTTCATTGACACTTACAATATTGCCATACAGTACGACTCTCAAATTTGAATTTTCTTCTCTAGCTCTTATCCATTGTTTAACATAAAATTCTTTGCGTGTTTCAGACAAAAGCACTTCTGTAGAAGCAAGTTCTAACAATTCTTCCGGCATAAAGCACGCTGAGTTATACCTTCTTTCATATTTTCCGCCGGAAGAGTGTTCAGAAGGCAACCTGACAACATAAATATTGTTTTGGGCATTAAGTTGTTCAAATAACGAAATTAACCAACAGAAGGTGCAATATTCATTATTATCTTCAGTATACCATATTCTGAAAGCTTCACAATTTTTTATTAAAACTTTTAAGTTTTCCACTACACGAATATAACGTTTGAACCCCCCATCATATGTGGCAGGAGTTTCTTCTCCAAATATATATCCGATATGGAATTTTTTTATAAAATCAAGTCTTTCATCTCCAAGCCCATTATCGGATATTTTGCCGTTATCAAGTTGAAGATTGATTGAAAAAATCTTTTTAAAATCGATACCGGCGTTCTTTTCTTCGGAAATGTAGTTTGCTTCTCTTAAATATTGATATGTAATGTCACTAAAACAAATATTTACCATTTTCACTTACCTTTTTTAACGAACTCTGACAATTATATTTCTCTTATCATATATATTATATCACATTATCTGTCCCATAAAAAGGACGACAAAGGAAATAACCCCAACTTTTTATCAAAGTTAGGGTTATAATATGGCGCAGAAGGAGAGATTTGAACTCTCGCGCCGGTTGCCCGACCTACACCCTTAGCAGGGGCGCCTCTTCACCACTTGAGTACTTCTGCATAGTGAAAATCAAAAACTGTATTCAATTTGGGAGATTAAATAAAAGTGGCGGAGAGGGTGGGATTCGAACCCACGCGCCCTTGCGGACAAACGGTTTTCAAGACCGCCTCGTTATGACCACTTCGATACCTCTCCGAATGGTTTTTATCAACTCTCTTGTTGACAACGAAAATATAATACCACATTTTTTCCTGTTTGTCAAGTGCTTTTTTGCATTTTTTTGTTTTTTAACAAAATCAACGAAAAATAATCCGATTGATACTCGTAAAAACCAAATACCCCCAAAAAACGCACCGAAAATTAAAGTGTATATTATAGATACAGTCAAGAAAAGAACGGCGCGACAGCGAAAACCACCGTCGCACCGTAAAATAAGGGTCAGTGCTTGTACGTTACACAGTCAAAGCCGAGGGATTTGAAAATCTCAACGTTTGTGTTCGGCTTTGCCTTCTCGTCAAAGTCGGGGAGGTACTTCATTCCCACAAGCTTGTACTTGGCTCCCGTGAGAGTGTTGTACGGCAGAAGCTCAACCTTTATTCTGTCCTTGTACGGCAGAAGAAATTCAGCCGCCGCGGAAAGCTCCTCGTCGCTGTCGTTGATGCCGGGAATAATCGGCATACGGATTGTGAAAAATCTTCCGGTTTCGCCCACGGCTCTGATGTTTTCAAGAATTACCTCGTTGGGGACACCCGTGACTGCCTTGTGCTTTTCCGAGTCAATCTCCTTAAGGTCAATGTAAATATCATCCGTCTCGGCAATGATTTCGGCAAACAGCCTTTTGTTGCAGAATGCGCTTGTCTCAATTCCCGTGTTGATTCCTTCCTTGTGAAGAAGCTTCATGCATTGGAGAACAAATTCACCCTGCATCGTAGGCTCACCGCCGGAAAAAGTGATTCCGCCGCCCCGTGTGAAAAATACCTTATATCTCTTAAGACGCTCGACAAGTGCCTCGGGAGTGTACTTCGTTCCCGAAATCTTAAGAATGTTAAGAGGGCATACCTTGGTGCAGATTCCGTAGGGCTGACACTCCTCGTGAGAGCAGGGGAAGCATCTTTCACAGTTTCCGCAGTGAACACACTTCTCCTCATTCTTAACAAGCTGAGGCTCACTTGAAAGCCCCTCGGGATTGTGACACCAGATGCAACGCAGAGGACATCCCTTCATAAAGACGGTAACCCTCATTCCGGGACCGTCGTGTACGGCAAATTCCTTTATATCAAATACTGTTCCTTTAATTTCGCTCATTTTTGTTTCCCGCTTCCGAAAGTGAATTGTTTACTCAAGGATTATACAATAAATTAACGACAATGTCAAGTGCTTGTTGCTATAGTCCCTGCGTATCCGTGCGGTGAAAAAGAATAAATATATTAAAAGCAAGGAGGTGAAGGACTTGAAAAAGCCTGTTTATTTTGCAAGAGACCGGTAGAATGGAATTTCCCAAAGAAAAAACGCAACCGTCCCGACTACAATATATAAGGAGAAAGAAAAATGAAAAACAAACTTGTTAAATTACTCGTTGCAGCGGTATTCGCGACTGTAACACTCGTGGTTCTCAGCATATCCTCCCTTGCGGTATCCCTTAACGAAGGCTACTACTATATCTGCCCCTCCGACGACATAAGCTACGCCATCGACGTATGCGGTGGCTCGGGTGCGGAAATGACCTATACCCAGCTTTATAAGCGCTCATACAATAATCCTGCACAGATATTCGAAATCAAGAAGCTCTCCAACGGCTGGTACACCATAAAGAGCAAGGGCTCGGGACTATGCCTTAATGTCGAGGGCGGAAGCAACAACAACGGCACAAGACTCTGGATGTACCGTGACGACGGCACGGCGGCTTGTCACTTCAAGTTCGAGGACTGCGGTAACGGTAACTACAGAATCATCAACAGAATCGGCAACAAGGTAATCGACCTTGACAACAACCGTCGCTTCAACGGAAGCCGAATCCATATGTGGCAGAGTCACTACGGTGCATCTGCGAAGTGGAAGTTCGTACCTCACATAGTTGACGGCGGTGTCTATGAGCTTGAATTCAGAAACACCGGAGTAGGCTTGAATGTTCAATTCCGTCCCCAGAACGGAATCGGTAATATAGTTCAGGACAGACTCAACGGAGAAGACAACGAAAGGTGGGTGGCAAGATACAACTCCAGGTACGATGCCTTCTACTTCACGCCTCTCTATCGCTCCGATGCGGCACTCAACGCCCTCTACGGAAGTGCGGCAACCAAGGGCAGACAGGTAATCATCCACCCCTCCAACATCAACGACACGGCATCCCTCTGGCGAATGGAGTACCTTAACGGCTATGTCCGCTTCAGGAACGTTGCGGCAAGCTCTCTGTATATTGATGTAGATTCGGGCAGAACAGCTGCAGGCACAAGAATCAATCTCTGGACAAGCAGCGCATACAATCAGAGCTTTACACTGAAGCTCGTCTATGATATAGGTGTATGGCCTGTAGGAGGCAACGGCGGAACAGACAAGAACAACTGGCCTCGCTACTCCAACGGTAGCTATCACAGCGGTACAGACATTTCCGCTCCCGTCGGCACTCCCGTTCTTGCTTCCCATTCGGGTGTCGTTGAAAGAGTAAAGGATCTCGGAGGCTCAAGCTACGGCAAGTACATAATCATAAAGAGCACAGTCAAGGGTAAGACCGTGTACATCTATTATGCACACCTTAACAGCTTTGCTGTAAGCGTAAATCAAACGGTCTGTGCAGGTCAGCAGATAGGCACAGTAGGCTCTACAGGCAACTCAACAGGACCGCACCTCCACTATGAGGTGAGAAACTCCAATATGGACTACGGAAGCCTTTCCAAGCCAACACTTAATCCATACGACTACATTACAAGGAGATAATATATCCACGGGATATATTGACAATTCCCACCCTCGGCAAGAGAGTGGGAATTGATTTTTTATATTCGTTTATCTTATACCAAGCTCCGAAAGCTGTGCAAGCGTACTCTCCGCATTATCTGTAGTCACAAGCCTTGCCCCAAGCTCAATACACTTTGCAAGATGCTCCTTCGTCTTTACGCCCGCACCTACCCAGGGCTGAATCCCCTTCGCAATAAGCTGGTCGTAAAGCTCCTTGTTTCCGTCGTCGAATATGCAGGCACAGAAAAGATACTCGTCGGGATTGCGCTTTACGTTGCCCATTATCGTGTACGGATAGAAGCCGTGGTGAAGATATTTCTTCGGATGCTTTTCCTCAATGTATTCAAGAACATATGCATCAAAGCTGTTGAATACCATCTTGTCGCCCATACCGTACTTTTCTACAAGCTCCACGCACTTGTCACAGCAAATCTCGCATCTTTCCTTGTTCTCTCCGCCTCTGTAGTACTCCTTGATTTCAAGGTTGAGCATCACATTGTTTTCCGAGAGAAGAATAAGCAAATCCTCAAGAGTAGGGACTTTTATGGGATTGTCCTGTGTGCATCTTTTGGTGTTTATCTGCAGAATTTCATCATATGTCATATCACGCACCGCACCGCTTCCGAGTGTTGTTCTCTCAAGAGTTTCATCGTGCATTAGAATCGGTACAAGGTCTTTTGTGAGGCGTACATCACATTCAATCATATCCGCGCCGTCCTCTACCGCCGCACGGAATGCGGGCATTGTGTTTTCGCAGAATTTAACGCAGTTGCCCTTGTGTCCCGCAACCATCATTCTGTAAGGAAAGTTGAGCTCCATATCTTTATCCTCCGATAATATATTTAAATTTCAAGAGCGGAATACAGCCAGAGAACGGTGTATCTGTCCTTAAGCTCTTTGGCGTAGTTTTGCGCATCCGCAAGCTTTTCGCTGTTGTACATCTTATAAAAATCGTCAAGGGGAAGAAGCGCATCCGAAAGCATCTTCTCCGTTTCGGAAAGCGACGGAGTTTCGGAAAGAACCTTCTTTATTTCCTCCCACTTTTCGGTATATACGGGAAGCTTGTCCTCATATATCCAGCCGAGCTTTTCCTGAAGCTTTACTACTTCATCCGCACTTGTGCCGTATATTCTGCGGATATCCTTCTCCCATACCTCACGGTCGAATTTTTTAGCTTTGGGAGAGGGAAGAGCAAGAATTTTTTCACGCATCCTCTGTACCTCGTACATAGAATAAGCAACGTCCGTGCCGTGACAGAAATAAGGCTCGTTTCTTAAAAGTCCCACAACCTCGAAATAGTGCGAAAGATGATGCTCACTGCCCGAAGCAGGTCTTGAGTTACCCATATAAGCCATAGCAATTCCGACTATAACAAGCGCATTCATAAGGTACTCAATGCTTTCTTCTGTCCTTGAAATAACAGCCTTGCCCATCTTTGACATTCCGAGAGCTGTGTCATAGGTAAGCTTGTAAATATACTCGCACACAGGCTCACCGTTGACAACGCTTGAAAGCCTCCAGTCATTAAGACAGCTGAACTTACCTATAATGTCACCGTAGCCCGACTTTATCATCTCAAGAGGAGCATTGCGAAGCACATCCGTGTCACCGATAATACACTTCGGAACGTGAGTGTTGTATGTAATCTTCATACCGCTCATAAGCATAGCCGCACCCTTTGACGCATAGCCGTCCATAGAGGGAGCAGTTGCAACAATGTAGTAGGGAAGACCCTTTCCGAAGCTCACATACTTGCATATGTCGTTTATAACGCCCGAGCCGACACCCACAATAAGCTGTGTCTTGTCCGTAAGCCTTGACTCGGCAATTTCAACACTTTCCTCGTTGGGTACAAGGAATCCCTCCGACTCATATATAAGAAGCGATTCAACCTTGTCACCGAGAAGAGCCTGTACTCTTTCGCCCGCCGCCTTGTATGTGTTGCTGTCGCAGATAAGAAGAATTCTGTCGTACTTACCGCAGATATCTTCGTCCGTAAGTCTTTTAATTGCATTCTTGCCGATAATTACATTTTCAATATCACAGGAGTGAATGTTACCGCATTCGCAGTCTGTTTTTGTGCAAAGTAAGGATTTGATGTCCATAATAAAACCTCCTTAATCAAGATAGGGCTTCATAACTTCCGAAAGCTTTGTGTAGTCGTCAATGGTTACAAATGTAAAATCCGACTTGTAAACGCTCTCATCGTTACCGCCTATGCCGTAGTCGTCACCGACATAAACAACCTCATCGTGGGAAAGTCCCATCTCACGGCAGTAAAGGTCAAGAGCATAATACTTGTTGAAGGGCTTGGGCGCCATATCAAAGGATGACGAGCCGCCTACGAATACATTGTAATCGGAGAAAAGTCCGCAGACCTCATCGTAAAAAGCGCGTCTCTTTTTTCTGTCAGGGTCAAAGGCAAGCTTGTCCTCCTGAATCGCCTTTGTTCCGAGAAGCGGAAGCGTAAGACATCCCGAGGGATGATACTCCATATTGTCACCTCTGAACTCGGTAAAGCCGTGCTTCTTACGGATAAACCAAGCCTTTTCCTCGATAGGCTCCTTGTCCTTGCATACACCGCCGTCGTTTCTCACAAGGTCAAGCGACTTTGTTTCGGCGTTGTATTTCGCATATTGCATACCATAGTTTCCGATAATGTCGATGGGGAAGAAGTTCAGCTGCTTGAAAATTCTCTCGCAGACTCCCGCACCTATCATAAGAAGTCTGTACTTTTCCGAAAGACGGCGAAGCACCTCAGTGTTCCTTTCGTCAATGGGAGTTCTGTGCTGTGTAAGTGTACCGTCAAGGTCAAATGCTATAAGCTTTATCATAATTTTTTGATGTTAATCCTTTCCTGTTGACAAGATAAGCTTGTTATGCTACAATAATAACATAATGAGCGAAAAAAATCAAGTGCCGGCGGTGTAATTGATAAATGCTCAAATTCGCTCAAGGAGGCACCCGAATATGCTGAAGGACGAAAGACTTATAAAAATATGCGAAATTCTCCAAAAGGAAAAATTCGTAACGGTGGAAAAGCTGTCCGAAATACTTTATTTCAGCCGTCCCACAATAAGACGAGACCTTGCCATCCTCGAAAAAGACGGCAGAATAACCCGAAGCCACGGCGGAGCCATCATTAAAAGCGAGGGTGAAGCCGATGTCCCGATAGGCTTTCGCCGAGGGAAAAAGCATGCGGAAAAGCTGAATATGTGCCGTGAGGCGGTAAAGCTCATAAAGGAAAACAACGTAATTTTCATAGACGGCTCAACCACCGCACAGGGAATAGCGGGACTTCTTTCCGAGAATATGAATCTCACGGTTGTAACAAACAGTATGTCCGTCTGCGATATACTGTCAAAAAAGAACATCCGCACCTACTGCACGGGCGGTCGCCTCATCCCCGAATCGGGAGCATTTGCGGGCTTCTCCGCCGAGGAATTCATTAGAGGCTTCAATGCGGATATAATGTTCTTTTCCTCAAGTGCCCTGTCCCTTGACGGTGTAATATCCGACTATTCCGAGGCGGAAAATTCACTTCGAAGAGTAATGCTTAAAAGCAGCCGTGTAAAGGTCTTTATGTGCGATGAAACAAAATTCGGAAAGACCTCGGCTTTTGTACTTTCGGACACGGACAAGGTTGATTTTATCATAACGGATGCCGATTTGCCCGAGGATTTTCCCTGCGCCGGAGATAAAGTAACTGTCGTCCGACAATCGTAACAAGAATATAACGTGAGCAAGATGTCCCCCGCCTCTATAGGCGGCGGGTTCCATTTCCTCAGTCGGTGTGGGATACAATCCCCCACCGATTGACAGGCAGCCTTGCTGCCTCTTGCCACGTTGAATGACGGGGCAAGCCCCTTATTGAAAACAAAGCGGAGAGTCCCATTTTGCGAGGCTCTCCGTATTTTTATTTGATTTTTATGTCCGTGCATCCGTTGAAGGTGTACAGCTCCGTTTCCGATGAGTCAATTGCTTTTCCGTCATAGTGGAAATTACCGTATATTTCAACATTGGCGCAAGCCCTCATATAAACAGCCTTGTGCCTGTTCGTTGCGAATCTGTTGCCGTATATTTTTATATTCTTATGATAGGGTGACCTTATTTCCGAAAGCCCCGTGGGATCTATGCTGATATCCGCTCCTTTGTCCGTGGGATTGCAACGGGTAAGATCGTTGTTTTTTATTGTAAGATCGGTTATCGCACTACCCTCAAGATATGTCTTTGAAGCACCGCTCGCATAAATTCCGTTGCTGCTGCTGTAAAATTCGTTATTTTCGATTATAGTTTTTCCGCCGCAGGGAACAAGAAGTCCTCTGCCTCTGTTTCTGCCCATTCTGCAGTCCGAAATATGTACACTCGGCTTTGCATCCTCCGACTCAAGAATGTAACCTTCGGGAATGTCCGAAACATTTTCGTAAAACCGAACCTTCAGATGATAGTCGCCCATATACTCGGAGCTTTTCACGGTGAAAGTTCCGATTTTCTCAAAGGTATCGGGATGAAGCACCGATATTTTTTCTCCCGCGGTATAAAGATTTATCGCTTTTTTTGCAAGATATGTAAAGTGAATCAGCAAGGTGTCCGTGCTTACGCATTCCTTGACAACCGACAGTAGCGAGTGAATGTTAAGGCAGTCGTCCATAAGATTCTCAACCGTACAGCCGTAAACGCCGACACTTCCCCGCATATTTACACAGTGGAACATATCCGCAACCACCGCAATAAGTCTTTCCGTATTAGGCTTTAAAAGAGAATTTACGTTTCTTACGGTCATATTCTCACCGCAAAGATTTATCACTCCGAAGGAAAGCGACGAATACATTGTAATATTTTCAAGGGTAATGTTCTTGCATCTGAACAGATGAATGTTGTTGTTCCGTCTCTCATGCACCGTTCCGACAAGACAGTTTCCGACCTTGTGAGATATCTTTCTGTTTTTGAAGGTGAATTTCATTCTGCCCTCGTCAATCACTTCAACATCCGCAAGAACCGACATTGAAGTATAGACGGGATGCTCCTTGTTTACACAGAGAAAATAATCGGGACTTGTCGCAGAACGGAATTTTGTATCCGGCTCGAACTCGCCCGCAAGAAAGCTGTCCGCTTCATAGTAATCCTCGCTGTCGACAGGCTTAAAAAGAAGTTTCTTTTCTTCCGCATCGTATTTTACCGAAAGCCCCTCGGATTTAAAATCCAATATAATATAATTTTCCTCAGCCTCAAGAATACGCCCCTGAATAAAGCAGGGAGTCTTGTAGTCTATCGTGAAATTTTCAAGTGTAATATTTTCACATTCCTCAAGACCGAATGCGGAAATATCTCCGACAAATACAAGACTTGCACCGCCACCGTCAATGGTGATGTTCCGTTTTCCTTTGATGTTTACGGCGTAATATTTTTTTAGATTGCTGTATCTCGGAAGATAGAAAAATTCACCGCTTGCAAAGCTGTTGTCAATCTCAAGCTCTTTTCCGTCAAGACAAAGCGTATCACCGTCGCAAAGACTGTTTACCGCTTCGCAAAGAGCATATGAAGCACCGCGTGGGCCGAGGAAATCCGATATATGGTAAATCATTTTACTTTCACCCCATGGACTCAATTGTCATATCCGATAGACTAACATAAAAGCTTTAGTCTATTTCCTCATCCCCGTACTTATCCATCCACTCACAAGCCACATCGTAAGCGGGATAATCAAGGTCAGCCATAGTGTTTGTGTGAAGAACAACGCCCTCCGACTCACCTTTATGCAAAAGCTCACGATAGAAGTCAAGCTGCCACTTTACGATTTCGGGAGTAGCCTGCTTTCTCTCACCGAAGTTGTAGAGATAGCATCCGTTCATTCTGCGCGTAACGGGAGTATACTTCTTGAATATTTCCCACTTTTCGGGAATTGCCGTGTATTCCGACTCTCTCCAATTCCACATAATAACACCGTCGAACTCATCCATATAAGGCTGGAACTCCTCGTCCTCCTGCTTGTTTATGCCGAACTGATGACAGTAAAGCACCATCCAGGAATCAAGCCTTCTTACACCGTTGTTGTGAAGTCTGTCATTGACCTTCTGAAGATTTTCAAGCGGTACGCTCTTGTACTTTACAACACCCTTGGAATCGGTACACTTGAAATCGTCAATAACCGCACAGCCGATATTGGGAAAGTCCTTTGCCTCCTCAATTACCTGCTCGATAAGTGCTGGATTCTTGCCTGCCTCAAAGCATTCCCATCCAACCTGACGGAGAGTCTTGAAGGACTTGTTGTACTGACGTCTGTTAACCTGCACTCCGACGGGCACCATAAATGTATTTCTCACACCGAGATAAAGACAGCCCTCCATAGGCGTCATTCTCGAAACATCGGGACAGCCGTAATCGTCCGCGTTCTGATTGTATCTTCCCTCGGGATGTCCCCAAAGCCAGAATCTGTCTCTTAAAAGCATAGTATTTTCTCCTTTTTTATGAAAGTGTTTTCATATTTTTGTTTTATTGTAGCACATATGAATATGAGGGTCAATGTACTATATTATATATTTTTTGAACAATTGTAAATTTGCAAAAGATTTATCAACGGTTTGTGTGCACCCGAAAATGAGCGTCACGGTATTCCGACGGCGTAACGCTTTCCAGCCTTTTGAAAAGCTTCATAAAATACTTCTCATCGGAAAATCCGCAGGCGACAGCAATATCGCATACCTTCATGCTTCCCTCAAGAAGCAGACTCTTTGCCCTTGAAATCCTTACGAAATTAAGATAGGATGTAAGCGTCATTCCCGTCTCGCCCCTGATGATACGGTTGAGATGGTCGGGATTGTAGCCAAGCCTTTCCGAGGCCTCCGAGGCACTCATCCCCGTGCACGCCTCAAGACGGAGAAATTCCTTAATCCTCGAAACCGCCGCCCTTTTCGCCGTGGGACTTTTTGAATCGGCGGAGCTTCTGTTAAGTAAGTCAAGATGACACAGAAGAATCCTTATGTAGCAGCTGCATATTTCCGCATTGTCCGCCCACGCCTCCGCTTCGTCTATCATCTGATTGAAGATAACGAAATACTTTTCAAAATCCGATGCCGACAAAAATTCGGGCAGTATAAAATAATCATCACCGGCAAATTCCGAAAGTCCGTCATCCGAAACAATAAAATACTCCTTCGGAACATGAAAATGACACCAGAAATGAGACTGAGCCCCGCTTGTCTGCCTTGTTCCGTAGTGAGTAACCCCGGGAAACAGAAGCTGAAAGCAGCCCTTTGAAAGTGTGTATTCCCGTCCGTCCTGAGAAATGGCATACTCACCCTCACAGCCGAGAAGAAGCACCGCTGTGTCAAGATTCCTCCTTGGATGAACAACTCCGCCACCCGACAAAAATTTCCCCGCAGAGGAAAACACGGGAGACAGCCGTTTTTCAAAGCACATATAATACATATCGGAATTTTCCACCTTTTGTACGAAAATAGAAGTTTAAAACAGCACCGATGTGTGCTATAATCATTATACGGTGTTATACCGCAAAAGTCAATAATAAAATGAAAATCAACATAAAAAAGGAGTGGAGAAAATGAAAAAATACCTTCGCCCGAATATTTCCGAGGTTACCCTCAAGGACAGCTTTTGGACACCTTATACCGAGGGCATAAGAGACGTAATGATTCCGTACTGCTTTGAAAAATTCAAGGAAACGGGCTACGTTGCAAATTTCGAAAGTGTTGCAAAAAAGGACGGCGCAAAGCACATAGGCCCTCCCTTTTCCGACGGACTTCTTCTTGAAACCATCACGGGTGCATGCCTTTTCCTTGCAAAGAAATACAACAAGGAAACGGACGAAATTCTCGATAATCTTATAGACACAATACTTTCCGCACAGGAGCCCGACGGCTTTATCTGTACCCAGTCCTCGCAGGATTACCCCGAAAAGAAGTGGGGCGAAAACGGCGGCGACATAATCATTCAGCACGACCTCTACGACCAGGGCGCATTCATAGAAGCGGCAACCGCTCATTATATCGCAACGGGTAAAACAAAATTTCTTTCGGCGGCTGTAAAGTGTGCAAACAATATCTGCGCATATGTAGGCGAAGCACCCAAGCACAACATTATTCCGGGTCATTCTCTTCCCGAGCTTGCCTTCCTTAACTTTGCCAACCTCTTTGACACAACATCCGAGCTTTCCGACTTTGCAAGGGAAAACAATGTAAACACCGACGAATACCGAGAAATTGTCCGCTTCTGGTATGACAACAGAGGCAAATTCGACAGAGGCAGAGTAAGAAGCCCCATAGAAAGATTCGGCCCCGAATACAATCAGGACACAATGCCCTTCGCAGAGCAGAGAAAGGCAACCGGACACGCTGTAAGAGCGGGACTCTGCTATGCAGGTGCGGCACTTGCCTCAAGAGACCTCGCAAGGGAAGATTACCTCCCCGCACTTCGTGCAATCTTCTCCGATATAGTGGATAAGAAAATGCACATAAGCGGCGGTATCGGCTCAAGACACGACATAGAGGGCTTTGATAAGGAATATGACCTTCCCAATAACGCATACCTCGAAACCTGTGCGGGAATTGCTCTTGCATTCTTTGCGGGTGAAATGGCACTTATAGACAAGAACTCCAAGTATTTCGATATTTTCGAGCTTTCCCTCTATAACAACATCCTCGGCTCTGTAGGCGAGGACTTTAAGACCTATTACTACGACAACGCCCTTGTAAACGACGGCACAAGAAACCGCTGGAGCTGGCACGGATGTCCCTGCTGTCCTCCCATGCTTGCGAAAATATATTCCACCCTCGCGACATATATCTATGCCGTTGGCGATAACGAGCTTTTTGTAAATATGTATATGGGCTCCGAGCTTTCGGCAGGGGAGAACAAGTGCAGAATCTCCGAGGACGGTAAAACCGTTTCAATAGATGCTTCCTCGGATAATCTCACAGTGTATTTCAGAGTGCCCTCGTATGCCGAGAATTTTGAAATCACCGCAGACGGAAAGACTGTTGCCGCACAGACCGAAAACGGCTATATCAAGACCGTATTACAAAAGGGAAGCCACACATTAAGCATTTCCTTCACGGAAAAGGCATACGAGGTATACGCCAATACAGAGGTCTATGCAGACTTCGGCAGAGTATGCATCATGAAGGGCAGATACCTCTACTGCACGGAGGGTGCTGATAACGCAGGCAAAACCGAGTTTGTTCTCGCCCCCGAGCAAAAGCCTATCCTTGAGGATGACAGAATAATCCTCAAATCCGCAGATGGCGAGGATATCACATTTATTCCTTACTACAAGAGAAACAACAGAGTAAGTGACAATCCCCTCGACTCAAAAATGTCCGTATGGCAAACAAAATACGGCTGGACGGAATCGGAAGCACGAAGAATTACGGGCGAAAAGCTCTACGGTAAAAAGAATATTTAAGCAAAAGCTAAGCCGAACATCATTTCCGATGCTCGGCTTTTCTGCTTGTATATTTATAAATCAAAGCGTACGAATCCACGCCTCAAGAATCTCCGATGTGAAATCATAGCCCTTTGCGGTAAGATGCTGACCATCCGTGTAAAAGCACTTGTCCTCCGCTGTGTTTTCCTCGGGGGTCTTACTGCTGTCATACATTGACTCAAGAAGGGGATTGAGATAGCATCCGTTCCATAGATCGATGTATGGAATACCCCATTTTCTGCAGATTTCAACAGCCTTGTCAAAGTAAAAGCGACGGCGTACCATATGCTCGGGCACAGGTCCCATCTTCTGTGCAATGATAAAGCCTATCTTCTTTCCCGCCCAGTAATTTACCGCTCTAAAGAAAATACTCTCAAGTGCACCGCAGAAGGTCTCCTTGTTGTAATTTCCGCTAAAGTCCCATAAATCAAAATCGCCGAGAACAACGTTGTCGGAGCGACCGTCACAAATAAGGTCTGCGTCATTTGTTCCGCCCTCAAGAATTATGTAATCCGCATCGGGATACTCCTCATACATCTTATCAAGCGTGAGCGAAACGCTGTGTCTGGGATTTCCCGAAGGGGGGAGCGGATAGCCCTGCGCAATCGTGCCACCGCCGATGGCGTAGTTTTTGCATATCATAGAGTTTCTGTCTGCAATTCTTCTTGCCCAGTTGCCTCTGCCGATACCGCCTCCGCATATGGAATCTCCGTCCCATATTATTGTCTTTCCGTAAAGCTTGTTATCCATATTGAACCTCGTTTTGTCAAGTAAAGAAAAAGGCTGACGGAAAAATCCAATCAGCCGTATTCAGCTTTGATTTATCAGCCGATAATGCCTCTGAGGAAGTCAGCCGCAGTTCTGATATCCTTTGCGGGATCGGCACCGCATTCACGCTCGATTGTAAGGAAGCCGTGGAAGCCAATCTTATCAAGTGCCGCAAGGTAGTTCTTCCAGTCAACCTGACCCGTACCGAGAGCAACCTCCTCGAATGCGCGGGATGTGGGAATGTTGTCAAGGTCAACGATTCTGTAAACGTGGAGAGGGTTGCATTCACCGAGCTTTACGCCGTCCTTTGCGTGGGTGTGAACAATGTAAGGAGCAAGATTGTCAACCGCCTTAACGGGATCGTCACCAGTAACCATTACAAGGTTTGCGGGGTCAAGGTTAACGGCAACACCTGTCGAGCCGAGTGTGTCAAGGAATGTACGGAGAGTAAGAGATGTTTCGGGACCCGTTTCAATAGCAAAGTGAGAGCCCATATCATCGGCAAACTTTGAAAGCTCAAAGCAGGCCTCCTGCATAATCTTGTATCTTTCCTCGTTCTTGTCCTCGGGAACAACGCCGATGTGTGTTGTAACAATGTCAGTGCCGAGCTCCTTTGCAAGCTCAAGAATTCTCTTGGACTTTTCGATAAGAGCGGGGTTAAGCTCCTTGTTGCCGAAGCCGCGTCCGAGGTCACCGCAGATAGCGGAGAAAACAAGACCGTTTGCATCCATCATTGAAAGAAGATCCTTCTTCTTGTCCGCTGTCATATTTTCGGGAGCGTGGTCACCGTTTGTACAGTACATCTGAATGCCGTTCGCACCGATATTCTTTGCCGCTTCAATAGCCTCTCTGTCGGGAAGTCTGAAGGATTCGAGCATTACGCCTATTTTGAAATCCATAATAATATCCTCCGAAATAAAAAATCATTATAAATAAGAGCCGAAAAACATACCAAGCTCCGATTTTAAACCATTATACCACATATTTTTATATAAATAAACTAAAATATTGCTTTTTTTTGCAACTATATTGCTTTTTGAACAAGTTTGTGTTATAATATGGTAGAAATTCGGGCTTTTGAATATTTATAAAAGCAAAATTGTGTTTGAAAGGACGGTGTCAGAATGGACAAGCGATACGAAAAGCACAAAACCGACACCAATCAGCCCATAATATTCCATACGGACTACTTAAAGCGGGACGGCTTCCTCTACAGCGACGACGCCGTTATGATGGTGCCGAAGTTTCCCGCCCACTGGCACGAGAATATCGAGCTCCTCTATATGCTTGAGGGCGAATGCGATGTTATCACAAACGCAGTAAAAATACATACAGTCCCCGGTGATATAGCCCTTATGAACTCAAATATGGTTCATATGGTGGAGGCAACAACGGACTACGCAAAGTACTACTGCCTTATAGTGGATGTCAATTTCCTCAAAAGCTTCGGCATAAACATAGAGAGCACGGTCTTCGAAAGGTGCATCCGTGACCCCCATACCGCAGAGCTTTACCTTAACGCCGTAAAGACCGTAAAAAGTGAGGATGAATACAAAATCCTCGATCTGAAGCTCGCCCTTCTGAGCCTTGCGGTAGACCTTGTGAAAAATCACTCGGAGGACGAATATTCCCCCAGCCACCACTCAAACCCGAAAACGGAAACGGTGAAAAAGGCGATAGAATATATGAAAACCCACTACGCCGAGCAGATAAGCATAGACGACCTCGCAAAGCAGCTTGGCTTCACAAAGTACTATTTCTGCCATATCTTCAACGAAATCACGGGCTCTACCGTGGTAAACCACTTGAACTACGTCAGATGCAAAAACGCAAGAAAGCTTATTCTGTCGGGACAGTGTAACATAACAGAGGCGGCAGAGCAAAGCGGCTTTACCAATATGTCATACTTCGCCAAAATCTACAAGAACGTCATAGGTCAGCTTCCCAGCGAAACAAAGGCGGAAGCGAAGATAGGGAAGTAAACAAAGCAAAATAAAATCCAGAATTCGGAGGATACTTAGTAATGAATACAGTTAACAAAAATAATTCCACCCGTTGGCTTTATATGATTATAGGCGTTACGGCAATGCTTTTTGCGGGCGTGCTTTATGCCTGGTCTATTTTAAAATCACCGCTTGCACTTGAATTCGGCTGGGGAAAGTCCGAGCTTGCTCTGTGCTTTACCCTTGCAATGACCTTCTTCTGCATAGGCGGTCTTGTCGGTGCGAGAATTTCAAAGAGACTCGGCCGCAGAATCGCACTTGTTACTGCGGGCGTTCTTGCGTGTGCGGGCTTTACTCTCACTGCTCTTTTGAATAATGTCCCCGTGGGAATTCTTTATATCACCTACGGCGTGCTTGCAGGTCTCGGTATAGGTATCGCATATAATGTAGTTATAGCCACGGTCAGCGCCTGGTTCCCCGATAAAAAGGGACTTTGCTCGGGCTGTCTTATGATGGGCTTCGGTGCATCCGCACTTATCCTCGGAAACCTTGCGGACGCAATGTTCGAAAGCTCTGTCGGATGGAGAAAGGCATATATCATCCTCGGCGTTGCAATTCTTGTGGTGCTTGCTCTCGCGGGCTTTATGCTCAAGGCGGCAACACCCGCAGCGAAATCGGACGACAAAAAATCTGACACCGACGAAGCAAAAAGCTATACCTCAAAAGAAATGCTCGGAAGACCGTCCTTCTGGATGGCGTTCATCTGCATATCCTTCCTTGCGGCAGTCGGAAGCTCGGTTATAAGCTTTGCAAAGGACCTCGCCCTTTCCGTTGAGGCTCCCGAAAAGCTTGCGGTATCCCTCGTGGGAGTTCTTTCCGTGTGCAACGGCATAGGCAGAATCATCACAGGTGCCGTCTTTGACGTAATCGGACGCCGTAAAACAATGCTCTGTGCGAATATCCTCACAATCGTCGCCGCGGGAGTTACACTTATAGCGGTATACATAGGCTCACTCGTCCTCTGCATAGCGGGACTTTGCCTTACGGGAATCTCCTACGGCTCCTGCCCGACAATCACCGCCGCGTTCACCTCATCCTTCT
>JAFYPA010000063.1 GCA_017560085.1 Clostridia bacterium | reverse complement strand
TTTCTCCCTTTTTTCTCTCTCAAAAAGAAGAAAAAGAGAAAGGAGAAGAGGAGAAGGAGAGGAGAAAAAGAAGAGTAGGAGAAGAGAAGGAGAGGATAGAGAAAATTGCCCATTTGGCGATAAAAGAAAAATGCCATGACATATAGTTTTCCGAAAAATCAATTTTTCGGGGAATAAAATCCGTTAAGAGACCTTAAAATATGATAAAAAATATCAAAAAAGAGTGAAAAATATCATAAAATAAAAGTATAATCCCGAAAAAATAAAAAAACGGGAATATTTTCCCGAAAAATCATTTTTTCGGAAATTTTTCGGAGATTTTCCGTGGAAAATGCTATATTTTATTAAGAAAGGATTACATTATGAGATCTAAACACATTAAGGACAGATGCATCAAAAGATGGTTGAAAAAGAGTGACGACATAGTACGTACCTATGACAAAGTCCAAACTGTATACGCTGATGTACTGGATAGAGATGAAAACGTTGTAAGCGTAAGATGTAATGTTCCTCTTGAAGGAGAAGACGATTTTACATCGGATTTTGTTTGTCTCAAAAAAGATGGTACACTGATGGTTCGTGAATGTATTTATCGAAAAAAGCTTGGATTACCACGGACAAGTAAGCTGCTTGATATTAGCAGAAGCTATTGGATGAAACGCGGTGTTGATGATTGGGCTATTGTAGTTGAAATGGAGGATAACGATGAATAAGAAAGACGTTTTAAAAACAAATAACGGGATTTACAGAATTCTTGATATAAAGGATAATCGTATTTTAGCTATCGATTGTAAAAGGAAAAATATGCCGAAATATTATGAATATGAGTTTTTTGAGTCAGCAGAGCTGCTTGATGAAACTGTGTTAAGCTCATTTTATTCCGGGGATATTTCACCGAAAGATGAAAGCATAGCTCATCGACGATTTGCAATGATTGCAGATGCGGTAGCTGTTGCAGACGATGAAAAGAAAAGGTGTGAAATGATACGTAAAGCATCTTTGCTGTTTGGCGTCAGCAAGCAAAGCCTCAGAAAATATCTTTGTACTTATCTTGCATATGATAATATTTTATCTCTTGCACCTGCAAGGGTAAAATCAAAGGAATTGACATCCGATCAGAAAAATATGCGATGGGCACTAAATAAATTTTACTATACACGCAATAAAAATTCTTTGACTACTGCTTATACTATGATGCTCAAGGAAAAATATTGCAATATCGATGGTAAGTTGTTAGCCGAATATCCGACCTACAATCAATTCAGATATTTTTTCAGAAAAACAAGAAAAATGGAGACATATTATATTTCAAGAAATGGCATAAAAGATTACCAACGTAACAACCGTCCTCTTGTGGGTGACGGTGTACAAGAGTTTGCACCGTGTATCGGTACAGCAATGCTTGACAGCACAATCTGCGACATCTACCTTGTTGATGATGCAGGCAGACTTGTCGGCAGACCAATACTTGTTGCTGCTTGTGATGCAAACACTTCGATGTGCCTTGGGTATTCACTTCTTTGGGAGGGCGGAACCTATTCGTTGCAGAGCTTGATGCTTAACATTCTCAATGATAAAGTTGCTCTATGTGAGAAAATGGGAATAAGTATCACCAAGGAACAATGGGATGTAAACAGGTTGCCGTCAGTACTTATTACCGATGGAGGAAATGAGTATAAAAGTCAACAATTTTCGCAGATTACTGAACTTGGCGTCTCTATTGTAAATCTTCCTCCGTACCGTCCTGACCTCAAAGGTTGCGTAGAAAAGTTTTTCGACTTAGTTCAGAATACATACAAGGACATATTAAAAGGCAAAGGTGTAATAATGCCGGATTTCAGAGAGAGAGGCGCACGCGACTACAGAAAAGATGCGTCGCTGACAATAAGTGAGTTCGAAAGGATAGTTGTACGCTGTATAATTCATTACAATTGTAACAGAGTGATACATAATTATCCGTATTCTTCAAAAATGCTTGAAGAAGGCGTACGTCCTAATGCTAATGCTATTTGGAATTATAAATCAAGGGATGAATCTGATTGCTTGATTGATGTATCCAAAAATGAACTAATATACACACTACTCCCAAGAACAACAGGAAATTTTACAAGATACGGACTTAAGGTTAACGGACTACGATATTATTCGAAGGATTACAAGGAAAACTTTTTAAAGGGCGGAGAATGCATCGTGGCATATAATCCGGATAATTGCAGCTTCATTTGGCTAAAGGAGAGAAATGGCAAGTTTGTCCAATTCACATTGATAGAAAGTAGGTTTGCCGATATGCCTTTTACATCTGTTGCCGACATTAAACAAAAGCAAAAGAAGCTTGAGGATGACGCAATAAAAGAGAATTATAATGCTAAAATAGAACTAATTTCTTTTATTGAAAATGTTGCTTCCGGATATACAGGAAAAGTTGATACAAAAGGTATTCGTGCCGTAAGACATTCTGTGGCAAGGAAGTCGCACAAGGATATCGGAGGTGAGCTTGATGACTGATATTACAAGTATTATGCCTCAAATGTTAACCGGGAAAGAGCTTGATAAAGCACTTGAGATAATTCCGGATTATGATACATCAATCAGGGAGAAAAGTATAACAGAACGGCTTATTGCATTACAGGATATATATAAAATTTTTATTCCGAATGCAATGTCGAAAGAGATTTATACTAAAATGTATCTATCGCTTTTGCGGTCACTGCGAAAAAAACAATCAATTACAGCTGTGCGACAGTTTTCCGAAAACTCAAAAATGGTACGAAGGCAGCAATGTGAAGGTCTTATGGGCGGGAGTGATTCTTATACGATAATCGGTCCAAGTGGCATTGGAAAAAGCACTTGTATTAACAGAATAATGCAGTTGATATCCGATAAACCGATAATTTATTTTAATAATTCCAATATAATTTCTTGCCTTGTTGTTCAAACACCGGCGGACTCATCTGTTAAAGGCTTGTTACTTGAAATACTCAGAAAAACCGATGAAATGCTTGGGACGAAATATTATGAAAATTCAATTCGTTCTCATGCTACCGTGGATATGCTTATAGGCTCAGTCAGTCAGATTGCATTATGCCATATAGGGTTATTGATAGTGGATGAAACGCAAAACATCGTCAGCAGTAAAAATGGGACGGTGTTGATCGGAACATTGACACAACTTATTAACAACAGCGGTATATCGATAGCTTTTGTAGGTACACCTGAAACTACTGTGTTTTTTGAACAGGCTTTTATGCTTGCGCGAAGAATGCTTGGACTTAATTATAAGGCTATGGTATACGATGATGAATTTCGTAATTTCTGTTTGAATATTTTGCGATACTGTTATGTTAAAGAAACGCCTGTGATAGACGAAGTTATGCTTTTATGGTTATATAATCACTCTCAGGGAAATGTAAGTGTTGTGGTTGGGTTAATCTATGATGCACAGGAAATTGCAATTCTTAACAATACTGAAAAGCTTGATATTGCAACATTAACTGCAGCATATCAAAACAGAATGACAATGTTACATGATTACATAGCCCCGGAAAAAAGCAAAGTAACGCCACTGAAAAAGAAAATACCGGAATATATTCCGATAAAAGAAAGTAGCGTGTCTGATGATGTGAATATATGTGAGATTACAGACAGAGCAAAATCTTGCGGATTGAACATTGTTAAGGAAATGAAAAAACATGGAATTAAAATCCTGGAGGTAAAAACATGATAGCCTTTTTCCCTAAACTCTACCCGAACGAACTTTTATACTCTATCCTTGCAAGATACCACGCCAGAAGTGGCTATGCACGATATGTATCAACAGCAGAAGACATTTACAAATCCGGAAAAATCACACACCCGTCCATAGAATTTGTAAACAAGTATACAGCTGACGTAATGTCGTGGTTAACCAAAGAGGCTCCCTGGGAAGCTATAGCCGAAAAACACACAATGTATCCCGCCTACATTCGTTTTCTCCCTCTCAAAAGAAGAAAAGAAGCAGAAGAAGGAGTGAGAAATCAAGATGGTAACTGGAAGAATCTGATGTGCCTGCCCATACTGAACGAAAAAAGATACTTACGCTATTGCCCGGAATGTGCAAAAGAAGACAGAGAGAAATACGGAGAAACATACTGGCACAGGGAACACCAGATACCAAGAATAAGGATATGTCCCAAACACAAAACACACTTTGAAAACAGCACAATCCCGATTGCCTCAAAATCAACTCCCGGGCTATTTGACGCACAAAGTAATGTTCCTGAAATTAATATTACAAGGCAATGCGAGAACGAAAGAGAAATAGACTTTACAAGGTATGTTTTAGATGTATTTAACAGCCCAATCGACCTTAAAACAGACTTTAACATCGGTACATATTTGCAATCGCATATATCGCCTGAATATAAAAATAAAAGCGGATTAAGAACTGATATCAGTAAGTTTTATGCGGATTATATAGCGTTTTACAACGGCATCCCAACAATGCCACAGTCATATATGCAAAAGATTTTTAACGGATACATTTTTGACACATATTTTGTTCTGCAGTTGGCATTTTTTGAAGGTGTGTCCGTCTCACAAATCACAAACACACCTACAACAACCAACACCACCAATTTGGGTGGATTATATAGTCACCTTTCCGAAAAATATAACGTTGAATATAGTGTGGTTGAAAATATTGCTACCGAAATTTTAAACCATACACAGCATAAAATATCCAATATTTCCGGTCCGCAAAGAATAGAATATGATAAGCTTGACACAGATTTACTCCCGAAGGTTAAATCATTTGTGGACAAAATGGCGAACGGACAGGGGAGACCCGAACGGATTACAGTTACAAAAATACAGCGACTAATGGGGTTACCACAAAAGTGTTTTAAAAAATTGCCTCAATGTAAAGCATACATAGTAAGCCGTACGGAATCTCAAATCGAATATTGGGCAAGACAGGTAGAATGGGCGGTAAAAGAAATCGACAGTAACAATAAGCTACTGTCGTTATCAAAAATTATGAAATTGACCCATATGCGAAAATCAGATATTATTTCATGCAGTCCATTCATTAATGATTCTGAAATCAAAGATACCATATCAGAGCTACTGAAGATTCAAACCTGAAATATCCCATTGAAAAGCGTGATTACGACTCCGAAAGCACGATTGTATTTTGCCGATTACATGCATCGTGCTTTAGTCAAATAACGATTAAAATTCTCTTGCCAATTGTGATTATTTATTATAATATAATGATAGACAACCGCATTTTTGTTTATTCCAATCACAAGTATAATATTGCAACCTTGCATAAAGTATTTTGTATAAATTGTTTATTTTCAAGAAAAGTGCTGTTGTGCTATAATATTTTTATAATAAGCAATATAATGCTTAAATTGTAAATATTACGATATCGGAAGGGAAAATCAAAATGATACTGGACTATAGAACATACAAGGACAAGGTCAGAGGCTGCTGGCTCGGTAAGAATATCGGCGGTACACTCGGCACTCCTTACGAAGGAAAAAGAGGCGTTTTCAATGTCACGGGATACTCTCATAATATTGCGGAGGGATCGCTCCCGAACGATGACCTCGACCTCCAGCTTGTGTTCCTTTGCGCCGCAGAGGAATGGGGCAGAAAGGTAGATGCAAAGATTCTCGGCGAATACTGGATTCAGTCTATCGTAGGTAACTGGTCGGAATACGGTATGTGCAAAAACAATATGAGAAACGGCATCCTTCCTCCCGCATCGGGACATTTTCTCAACCCTTACGGAAATTCCTGCGGATGCTTTATCAGAAGCGAAATCTGGGCGTGCCTTGCTCCCGGTCATCCCGAAATCGCAGTAAAGTATGCACTTGAGGATGCAATGGTTGACCATACAGACGAAGGTCTTTACGGAGAAATATTTGTAGCAGCTCTTGAAGCTGCGGCATTTGTGGAAAAGGACAGAGAAAAGCTTATCGAAATTGCTTTTTCGTATATCCCCGAGGACTGTGCAATAGCAAAGGCGATAAAGCTTGTTGCCGAATGCTACAGGTCGGGTAAAACATGGCGACAGGCAAGAGCAACCCTTCTTAATACATACCCCGATGCCTTCTGCTTCACCATTATGGATGATATCGCTCCGGAGGACGCTTGTCCCGTTGGTGAGCCCGGCTACGATGCACCCGCAAACGTGGCAATCGCAATGCTCGGCTGGTACTACGGCGAGGGTGACTTCGGAAAGTCCCTTTGTGTTGCCGCCTCCTGCGGTGAGGATGCAGACTGTACCTGCGCAACGCTTGGCTCTATCTTCGGTATTCTTCACGGCGCGAGCGCAATTCCCGAGGAATGGATAAAGCCGATAGGGGAGGACATCAAAACGATATCCCTTGACCTTACGGATTGCAACGTTAAGATTTGCAAGAACATTACAGAGCTTACCGACAGAGTAACAAAGCTTATGCCCGTGTTCCTCGGAAATAATATCGTGTATACCGAGGACGGAGCTGTAACAATAGCCTGCGACGAAAGCTCTCTCTTTGATAAGCCCCTGAAGGTTAACGGCAGCGTTCCCGCAAAGTGGACGTTCAGAGATGAGCTCGCACACAGAATGCATTACACACTTAAAGAAGAAAATGCAATTTATAACGCATTTATAGACTATAACGGAAGCATCGAAATTTCCGAGGGTGAGGAAAAGGAAATTGCCATCAAGACATTCAACAAGTTCGGCAGAATGTACTGGGCGGATATAAATGTCTTCGCTCCCGCAGAATGGGAGGTGCTTCCCGTAAGAAGTCCCCAGATAATGATTGATACAAGAAAAAAGCAGTGGCACGACGTTAAGAGCATAAAGCTTGTTCCTCACGGACTTACAAAGGGGATATACAGATTCCCCATCGAGGTTAAAATAGTCGATCACCCCACTTCAACATATCTTACCGCAACATTTGTTGTGAAATAACAAGGGAAAGGAACGGAAAACATGAAAAGAATTATCGGTATAATTGCTCTTTGCGCAGTGCTTCTCTCAATGTCAGCCTGCAAAAAGGAGGAAGAAAAGGCAAATACCACAGAAGAAACGGGTGTAAAATCCGAAGTAAAGCTTCTTGACGGCGAAAAGTTCAGTATGTACATAGCACTCCCTACCTGCAAAAGCTCATATGTAGCACCGGAGGAAACAGGCGACTCCATCGTTGATGCAATACATCTGAGAAATGCCCTTGTTGAAGAGGAGCTTGGAGTTAAGCTTGACTTCACGGTATCCGACAGAACAACCTCAGGTACAGACCAGCAAGCTGAAACGGATAAAATAAGAACTCTTATTCAGTCGGGAGATACCACTTACGATGCATTTGTACACGTTCAGCATTCCGGTATGCCCACTCTCATAACAGAGAAAATGTTCGTTGACTGGAACACAATTCCCAATATAAATCTTGAAGAGCCCTGGTGGTACTCCAATATCGAAAGAGATATCTGCTACGGTGATAAAATCTACCTTATGACGGGCGACTACAACTACACAACCTTCTCAAACCTTGAATGTCTTGTGTTTAACAAGGAAATGTGTGACGAGCTTGAGCTTGACTATCCTTATGAGTCTGTACAGAACGGCACATGGACACACGACAAGTTCCTTGCCTACATCAAGGCGGCAGGTAAGGACATCAACGGTGACGGAAAAATAGCTGCCTCCGATGACAGAATGGGCTTTGGCGGATGGTATTACGAGCAGGTGCCCGCACTCTTCTCCGCATACGGCGGTACTTCACTTGTGAGAGATGACGATAATCTTCCCGTTCTTGCAATTGATACGGAAAGAAACTATACCGTTATCGACAAAATGATTGAAATCTTTGATAACCAGAATACATTTGCAGAGCTTAAAACATATTCCGCATTTGAAAAAGCATTCAAGGAAGGCAGACTTCTCTTTATGGACGGCTTCCTTCTCCATGCGGCAGGGCTCAGAAGCGCTGAAATCGATTTCGGTATTATTCCCTTCCCGAAGCTTGACGAAACGCAGGAGGATTACTACTCAAGAGCCGCAAATGTAGGCGGATTCACATACATCCCCGTTACAAACCAAAACCTTGAAAAGACAGGTCTTGTTCTTGAGTCTATGGCACGTCACTCCTATGATACAATCACTCCCACATATTTCGACAAGGTGCTTACAATCAAGACAGCAAGAGACATAGAATCCGAAGAAATGATTACCTTAATCAAGGACAGCGCAAGATTTACGGACGCAGGCATCTGGTCACCCGCATCCATAGGTGCGGCAGGCAAGGGCAACACGCTTTCCTCCGAATATGCATCAAGAAAGGATGCTCTTGAGGTTGAAATAGAAGCTCTTGTTGACCTTTACAAATAAGATTATTTGATTTCGATAATAAAGTGAAGTGAAAGGAAATTTTTATGAAAAAACTACTTTCTGTTTTGTTAAGTATATGGATTGCTTCATCTTGCTTTGCCTTTACTTCCATGGCAGAGGATGTTGCCGTTCTTAATGCTGACCCTTATGTATACGTGGATGAAATAGACGGTCAGCCTGTTGTTTACTATTCCTCATCGGGTACATACACCGGAGATGCAAGCGCGGTTAAGGACTCAAGCAAGGCATACAAGGATTTTCCCACGGCTGTAGCAAGACTTGATGCCCTCGGCGGCGGTACTGTTGTCATGATGAACGATATCTGGCTCAGCTCATTCCCCGTTCATGACAACACAATAAAGCTCAGAGGTCTTCCCGATAAGCGTTCCACAATCACGTTTTCAGGTCAGATGGCAGTAGGCTCGGTATGGTTCCAGGAGCATCTTATGCTTGTAAGCTCGGGCAATGCATCCGACAGAGGCCCTATGTTTGAAGGTAAGCCCGCATACTTCGGTATGCCCGGTGGCGACGATGACGATATTTTGTGGGGCGAAGGAATTGCTCCCGTAGGTGGATTTGATAAGGGCGAATACGAAAGCGTTACAATGACCTTCTATTCCGGTACAGGTCCTACAAAAATAAGACTTCTCGGTGCATTCGGCGGTACAAGCACCACGGGTGATGCGACCTTCAACTTCTACGGCGGTGATTACACCAATACAGCAATTGTTCCTGAGCACAGTAACGGCTGGGGCGCAAGAGTAAACAGAGTTGGCGGTGACTATATCTTCAATATCTACGGTGGTAAATTCAAGAATGTAGATTTCGGTAACACCACATCTCCCAACCAGCTTTATGTAAGCGGTAATATGTACCTCAACCTCTATGGCGGTGAGTTCGAAGGTACAATTACCCCCTACAGCGGTACGTTCAAGCTTGACGGTTCGACAAGTAAGCTTATTGTTGACGTAACAAATAATCCGGAGCTTCTTTCACAGCTTGACACATCAAAGGTGAACGGTATAATCGTAAACAAGGTTGAATACAGCGGTGACAATGTACTTGAGGCTCTTGAGAGCGTAAAGGCGGGAACAACCTCCTCCGTTGAATACAGCGGTACGGTAAAGGCTGTGGGCGACGGTATCACGGTTTCCTACGATACAACCGAAAGCGCACACGGTATCAAGGTTAAGTACAGCGGTACAAGATTCGTTCTTGCCAAGGGCGTAACCTATACTCTTTCCGGCGATGCCGACTTTGACGATATTACAATCGTAGCAGAGGAAGGCGCAACCATCGACGCAGGTAATTATAAGCTTAACATCAGCGACTCCGTAAAGCTTGTCGGTAAGCTTGATGTCAAGGGCGACAATGTAAGCATTGCCGAAAACGAAGATAACCATACAGTTTCCGCAGACGACCTTGCAGGTATGAAGAACAACAAGGGTGTCGTTATCCCTATGGAAAACTTCGAAATCTTCAAAGCGGATAACGAAATCACGGTTTCTCCGAGCAAGCCTTCAAAGTACGAAAACGGTGCTTTATTCTACTATGTAACCTCCAAGGAAACTGCAAAGACAGTATCTGCACTTGAAAATGCACTTCTTCGTGCAGAGGGTGCTGAAGTCGGTATTGAATTCGGTGAATTCTCCGTTAACAAGTGGGATGCATTGCCCTTTGATATGTCCGACCTTGAAAATGCAGAAGCAATCACCTTCAAGGCTCCGACTCTTCCCGATGGATACAACTTCTATATCGGATGTATAATTTATTCTCCCACAGCTTCGGGTTATATGAAGGACTTCGGTCCCGTTAAGATGGATAGCTACGGAGAGGTTATATATCCTCTTGACGACATTCTTATAAGCGGTATTGACTGGTACAGCAGAGGCGTTGTTTCGGGCATAACCGCAGACGAAGAAAGCTTTGCTCTTGGCGAAACAACAATGCTTGCACCCAAGTCCTCAACAACCGACGCAAGCATAAAGCTAAGACTTCCCACAACGGTCAAGCCCGAGTGGCAGCCTTACATCAAGGTGGAATACTACTTCCACGATAACGACAATAAGGTCACCGACGAAACGAGAATGCTCATAAAGTGCGGTGACAACACAGCTATTGAAGCGGAAAGCTCCGTTATGGCAAATGCCTCCGGCGGTATTGCAACCTTTGAAATTCCCGAATCGTTCACTCCCTTCAATGAAATTACTCTTTATCCTTACGGACTTGATGCATCCTCCTTCGGCATAAATAACAAGGTGTATATGCTTGATACACTTATTTCCGCCGAAAAGAATACAACAGCAACAGATTATAAAGTTCCGCCTCTCGGTGCAGACGGTATTATATTACCGTATTCCTATATTCCCGGTGACGGTCTGCCCGTTGTATACGTTGATGCAAACGGTACCTACAAGGGCGATTACAAGGGCTCCGTAAACTCCACGGTTGCATATGCAACAATCGACGAAGCATTTATGGCTCTTGACGGAATGGACGGTTACATCATTCTCTGCAGTGATGTTTCCTATATCAAAAACGTAACGGAAATGGTCAGCGGAGGAAAGTACATTCTTTCCACCGACGTAGGCTCCTTCCCCGAGCATACAAACAATATTACAATCCGAGGAAGAGATGACGCAGAAACAAAAGAGGACAGAGTAATCCTCAGCCTTGGCGGTTATGTTCTCACAAACGGCAATATTGCATTTGAAAACATGAACATCTGCCTCTATAACTTCAGCGACTACGTCCTTGCTCCCAAGGGCAACAAGCTCACACTCGGCAGTAAAAATCCTCTCTTTGAATATGATGTGGAATTCCTTACCTCCACAGAAGAAAAATACAAATACTATTACAAGACAGCCCACCTTGAAGGCTCACTTTCTCCCGTAGTCCCCAAGACCGTTGCGGCTGACCTTGTTCTCAACAGCTGTAACCTTGATAATCTGTTCCTCAGTAACTGGGCACAGACATGGGAATACGATAAGCTTTCCTATGTTCTTAACGGTAATAAGGTGAACGGAATTGTTCCCGGTTGGGTAGGTCAGGGTAAGGCTATAGTAAACGGCGATGCTAATATTACGGTTACGGGCGGAAAGCTTGTAAGCACATTTACTCCCTTCGGCGTTGCCGCAAACAATATCGGCGGTGTTACCGTAAACGGTGATTTTACCTTCGCTGTTACAGGCGGTGATTTCTCAGCCATCGGCAACAACGCAATTACTCTCGATAATTCTCTTGTTACAATAACAGGAAATAAAATACTTGATCTTAGCGGATACACGGGTGACACAAATGCACTTCTCGCAAAGATTAATACATCCACATTTGATATTCTTAATATCAACAAGATTTATGTTTCCGATGACGGTAACGATGCAAACGACGGTAAATCACAGCAGACTGCAGTTAAAACGCTTGAAAAAGCTGCCGAGTTAACTATGTACGAAAAGGACGGCGTCCTCTACTGCGGTACGGTTTATGTTTCGGGAAGCGGTCTTACAATTGATGAAGACACGGTTATTCCCGCTCACACACTTGCACTTACAGTAAGCTCTGTGGGAAGCTCCGCGCTTAAAATCGGCGACGGAAGCATTAAGCTTTCCGGTGAAACACTCTTCGAAAACCTCAATATCGAGGTTCAGTCCGCAGAAAACGCAAATATTATCGCAAGAGGCAATAAGGTTGTATTCGGAAAGAACGTTTCCGTTACTCCGTTTGAAGGCAACTACGTTAATATCTACGGCGCACATCCGGAAGGAAACTCCGATAAGGCAGAGGTCGTAATCCAAAGCGGAAGCATCGGAAATATCTATACAGGCTTCAATGTCGAAGCGGATGTAGATATAACCGTAAACGGCGGTAAGATTTACGGTGACATCGTAGCAGGTCCTACGGGTGACGGCGGCTTTGTCGGCGGTGAAGTTAGAATCAACATAAACGGCGGTAAAATTCTCGGCAAGATTATCGGCGGTGCAAAGACATCCGGTACTGTAATCAAGAGCTTTGTTACAATCAACGTAAACGGTGGTGAATTCGGAAACGGCTCCGAAATATATGCGGGAAGCACCGCTTCAAACGCAATTGTAAACGGAAACTCCGAAATCTATATTTACGGCGGCGACTTCGAAAAGATGAAGGACAAGTCAATCAAGGCAGGTCTTGGCATCTACGATAAGAGCTGTATTGACTAT
Source organism: Clostridia bacterium (assembly GCA_017560085.1). Taxonomy (GTDB): domain Bacteria; phylum Bacillota; class Clostridia; order Oscillospirales; family CAG-382; genus SIG622. The sequence goes on along the minus strand of JAFYPA010000063.1, from coordinate 17,961 downwards.
ATGAATTACAGCGGAAATGTAAACACTGTCGAAAAGAAGGTTGCAGACGGCTTCTCCGTTGTGGTTGAGCCTAAGAAGGCACCTCCCGTATTCACCTCTGCAGACAAGATAATCCATATCCTCGCACATTACGGTGACCCCACAAAGGCACTCGTTGGAAGCAGCGGTGTAAAGCCCTCTGTAAATATTAATGCACAGAAGGAAAGACCCGTAACCGTATCTCCAAAGCAGCTCAATCTTCCAATGAACGGTATGGATCACGCATTCATAACAGTTGGAAAGCTCAAGGGTAATAAGACCGAGGTTATAAAACTCACACCCAATAAAGCTCCCAAGGTAGGCTACGGCGTAGTACTTGACGGATACAATATTCAGGGCAGAGGAGTAGACCTCACAAAGTATAAATATGCAGAAGTAATCTATTATTACAATGTCCCCGAAGGACAGACGATGATAGCAACGGATATGAAGCTCAATCCTCTTGGCTCATACGGTGCTATGGGAATGATTTCTTCAAATGTACTTGAAGCAAACAAATGGTCAAGCGCACTCTTTGAGCTTGGCGATAAAGCCGCAGAGCTTAATCTTTCGGGCGAGCTTACACAGTATCATCTCTACCCCTACGGTGGAAAGAAGGGTAACGACCTTACAGAAGAGCAGGAAATGTATATCCTTTCTCTTACATTCTATTCCGATAAGCCGAATACAAGGATTCCCGAAGCCAAAGCACCCTCTATGGCAAAGGAAACGGCTGAAGATGTGGCAGCTCCCGAGCAGAACAAGAATGAAATTGTAATTGGCGTTGACATTGCAAAGCTTAACACACCTATAGACAACAACGGCTCGTTTACAGCCGAAATGAATTCCGATAACAAGCTTGTAATTACTCCCACAGAGGCAGAAGCAAAGCTCGCAATCGAAGGCTACAGTGTAATTGAAAGCACCGACAACAGCAAGGGCGGTATAATCAACACAGACACCTTCCGCTATGTAAAGCTCCGCTACTACTATGGAAGCAATGGAACATCCGCATGCGGCGCACCATTACTCGGTGTTTACCGAAGCGGTATCACGGGCGATGCGGCGGCTGTAGCTCCGCAGACATTCGAAGCGGCAACAAAGAAGGACAAGATTAATGTCAATCGCTACAATGAATTAATATTCGAAATAGCGCCCGAGGATGCATCAAAGAACAAGACAATGCACATCCGTCTTTATCCCTTCGGCGATGTAAATGCAAAGGATATTCCCGCAGGTGACTATGTAATTATCGAATCACTTGAATTCTGTAACTACAAGCCGTACGTTTCAAATGCAACAAATGCAAACGGAGCACTTTCCGAATCCGACTTCGTATACGGTGATCCTGTTTCCGTAAAGCTTGACTCTGTAAGGAACGCATATGAAAAGCCCGAAGCATTCGGTGCGAAGCTTACCGTTCTTGACGGAAAGAGCGTGCTTGAAATTACACCCAACAGCTCCGATTTCGCAGTAATGCTTGACGGCTCCGATGCAGTTAAGGAAAACGACGGTATTATAAGCTTTAAGAACTACAGATACCTCGCAATCAAGTATTATTATGAAGGCGACGACTCTGCAGAGATTGTTCCCGAGCTTACAATGAAGTCACTCAGGGGGCTTCGAAGCATTGGAAAAGCAATCGGCGAGGTAACCTTCAAGGCGGAAGAAAAGCTTACGGCAGGTAGCTGGAATACGGTTTATATTCCCCTTAACGGCACACAGTCCGCATACCTTTCAAGAGGCTTTGTTCTCTGCCCCTTCGGAAGCGTCGCTTCAAAGAGCTTCAAGAATGGTGAAAAGCTTTATGTTGAAAGTATAACCTTCGTTCACGATATGGAGGGCTGAAATGACAGTTGCAACCAAAGAATTTCTTGCATCAATTGATGCTCTTAGCGAAAAAAAGAAAAACGAAATACTGACAACCGAGGACTGCCTTACCCTTGAAGGAAGTATAATTTACCTTTCCGAAAAGGGCGATGACAGTAACGACGGTAAGTCAAAGGAAACACCAATCAGAACAATAGAAGCACTTAACAAAATCGACCTTGAAAAAGGAGATGCCGTCCTCTTCGAAAGGGGAGGTGTCTTCAGAGGTCAGGTGCTTACAAAGGCGGGCGTAACCTATGGCGCATACGGACAAGGGCCCAAGCCGAAGATTTACGGCTATGAGGAAAATCTTGCAGGCAAGGAAAAATGGGAGCTTGTGAATGCAGAGCGTAACATCTGGAAATTCTATAAGAAGACTCCCGACAGCGGAACTCTCGTGTTCAATGATGGCGAGAAGCATTCAATTAAATTGATACCCTCCTTCTCAAGATCGGGCAAGTTCGTTCTCCGTGAGGATACAGGCACAGAGTTCGATATAAATCTTCATATGGAAAACAACCTCGACCTCTTCTGCAACATAAGAGAAGCTTTGTCAGAGGTACCCGCAGACAGAACCGATATTTTCCCCGTTCCCATTGTTACAGGCACAACGGGCGACCTTTATCTTAAGTGTGACGGCGGAAATCCCGGTGAAATATTCAGAAGCATCGAGCTTCTCCCCAAACGCAATACATTTGAAATCAAGAACAACCGAGATGTTCACATCGACAACCTTTGTATCAAATATTGCGGTGCGCACGGCGTAGGTGCAGTAGGGCAGGTAGACGGTCTTACCGTAACAAACTGTGAAATCGGCTGGATTGGCGGATGCATACAAGGCTATAGCGGCAGCTCTGCCGAAAGATGCGGTACTGTTACCCGCTACGGCAACGGCGTTGAAATTTACGGCGGATGCGAAAAGTTTGTGGTTGATAACTGCTATATTTATCAGGTATACGATGCGGCAATAACTCCACAAATGGAATGTCACTATAAGTGGAACACCATTATGAGAGATATGTATTTTACAAATAACCTCATAGAGGACTGCGTGTACAGCATCGAATACTTTATGGGCAGAATTAAGGGTACTGTAAGTTATATCGAAAACTTTGAAATCTCAAACAACATTATGCGACGCTCAGGCTACGGCTTCGGATCACAGAGATATAACAAGGATACTCCCAATCACATAATGGGCTGGGGCTGGGAAAATCCCGCAAAGGACTTCAGAATAGTCAACAATATATTCGATACGGCAGCATATAAGCTTCTGTTTATAGCCTGCAGCCTTCCGCAGAGCCTTCCCACTATGTCGGGAAATACGTACATTCAGCATGAAAACGGACTTCTCGGAAGATTCGGTGCAAACGGTCTTGGCGGAGATGAAACCCATGTTTACGATACCGATTGTGAATCCGTGATAATGGATATTTTCGGTGATAAGGAAGCAAAGGTCTATATAATCAAGTCGTAAATCATAAATTATGATATTTCGGAGGTGTGTATGAAGACTTATACTAATATTGAAATTCTCCACGATTCCGATATGGTAATCGACATCAACGAATATGAGGGCGATAAGGTCAGCGAATATCACAGACACGAATTTGTTGAGCTGAAATACATCCTTGACGGAACGGCAACAGAATGGATAAACGACAACGAGTACAATGTATCAAAGGGACATCTGCTCTTTGTAAACTGCGGACAGTCGCATAAGTTTGTTGCTCACGAAAAGCTTCGCTATGTAAACATAATGATAAAGTCGTCATTTATCAGCAGAACCTTCGACAGCTTTGACAGCATACGTGAAATTTTCGCTCTGTCCCTTTATGAGGACTTTTTCACGGAAAAGGAGCTTAAAATTCAATGTATATCCTTCGAGGACGATGAGCTTTATGAGGTCGAATATATTATAAACAGACTCAGAAGCGAATACGGAAATCACGGTAACGTCTACAGACAAATAGTCCAGGGGTATCTGACTGTGCTTTTCGGTCTTATATTCAGAAAGCTCAATCAGTATATGGCAAACGACGAGTCAAATGTTGACGGTATTTCAACGGAAATTCTTGAATATATTGAGGAAAACTGCTACGAGAAAATTTCCCTTGCGGAGGTAGCGACAAAAAGCTTTTACAATCCCGCATATTTCGGAAGACTTCTCAAAAAGCATTATGGAATCAGCTTTTCCTCCTATATTAAGCAGAAGCGAATAAACAAGGCGTGCGAGCTTCTCCTTGACGAAAAGTTCCGTGTCAGCGAAGTGTTTGAGCTTGTGGGCTACAGAGATAAGAGCCTCTTTCTCCGTCACTTCAGAGATGTTATGAACCAGACACCGTCCGAATACAGAAAAGATAACGGTATCGGCTAAAGAAATTAAAATTTTTAAAATAAGAAAGGGAAAAACAATGAAAAGAATTATTGCTTCGGCTATGGCTATTCTTATGATTGCTTCCACGCTGGCATTTACCGCCTTTGCGAGGGAAGAATCAAATGAAGAAGCAGCACTTGCGGCAACAGAGGTGCTTCAGGTAACTGCAAAAGGCTCAAAGCTCCCTAACACCTATGCAAAAATCAAAAACGGTCAGAAAATCAACCTCGGCTACCTCGGTGGCTCGGTTACAAACGGCTATGGTCCGGCGAACGCATATAACCCCAGTCCCGTAGTTCAGGGCGTAGAGTGCTGGAGAGGTCTTTCCCGTGCTTGGCTTCAGGATACCTACGGTACTCCCAACGGAATTCAGATTTCCGAGACAAACAGCAATCTCGGCACAACATACCACGCAGGTCTCGGCGGTACGGGCGTTGACCTTAACCTTTACCGTGCAGACAATGCTTTGGGTCTATCCACAAACGACCCCGTTGACCTTCTCTTCATTGAGTTTTCCATCAACGACGCATACGAAGGAAGCACTTACGAAAAGTCTGCCTTCTATATGGAATCTCTTATCCGTATGATAAGAGAAAAGTCCCCCACAACGGATATTGTAATCATTCTCACAACAGACCATTCAAAGCTTCAGGCATCCGAGGGCGGTACAAAGCTTCACCTCAATGCTCAGGCTCATGTTGATGTTGCCGAATACTACAATATTCCCTGGTTCTCCTTCGGTGGCTATATGTATAACTTCCTCTGCGAAAAGAACGGCGGATCATTCCCGTCATCAAACTCTGAAGCTTGGCTTACATATATGTCTGATGGCTGCCACCCCTCAAAGCAGGGCTACGCAAAGTATTTCGAGTTTTTGAGAGATAATTTCCTAAGGAGCAATCTCGATACAAACAGCAATTTCTCAACATCTGTTGTGAATTATACAGTTCCCTCCGTTCCTTATAATCAGACAGATGCGTTTGTAAATAACAACAAGAAATATCATCCCAATAATTCCTCTGTTTATTACAACGCAAGACTCCGCACCAACGCAACCGATATTGCACCCGGTAAAATCAGAAACTTCGGTGTGGCAGGCTACGGCTACAACACAAACGGTGGTGTAATCACAAACGAGGCTTACAACAATCCCGGTATGTCATTCTCCGTTAAGGTAAAGGCACAGTCTGCGGGTATCTATTACAAGGGCAACCCCACACAGGGGCTTCTCCAGTACAGAGTTGACGGCGGCGACTGGAAATATAAGAATATGTATACCGCTTCCGCAAATCAGCAGGAGTATTTCATGTTCTTTGAAAACCTTCCTGAGGAAGAACATATAGTTGATATAATTGTCAGAAAGACAAACAACGGCGACGACTTCGCTTTCTCAAGACTCTTCATCGAAGGCGACAGCACAGGCTATGGTGCGGAAATCCTCGAGGGCGCACCCAACACAAGCGTGCTTAATGACGAGGTTAAGGTAACAACAGTTATCACACCCTCACAGCTTACAGGTAAAATCAGCGGAAACGACGGCTCGACATTCTCCGTTTACCATCTTGGTGTTACGGATACAGACGTTATCCGTTATGTTCCCAAGACATCAAGCGGCAGCGTTGTTGCAAGTGAATGCGCATCCGTTGCATCCGTGTCCGTTCCCGATTATCAGTATGCGGTAATCAAGTATTATTACGAGCTTGAGCCGGGTACAAGCACATCCAACGCTGTCGGCAACAGACAGAGCATAAGCTTTACGGGTCTTAAGAAGGAATCCGTTACAATCGAGTCTGCAGATAAGATAGTTCTCGGCGGTACAAGTGCACACAGCTCCATAATCGACCTTAACGCAGTTACTGCAAGAACAGGCTACGAGGGAGCACTCTCCGCATTTCAGCTTTACCCTTACGGAAATATGAAGGGCAATCAGCTCGCTTCCACGGAGCTTATGAATGTTGAATCAGTTTCCTTCTATTCCGACTATCCTTACTTCGATCAGTACGAAATCGAAATCGGAGTAAACTCTGCAATCGGCACAGCAAAGAAGACAGTCAGCCTTGCGGGCAAGAATATACTTCCTTCCGCACACAAGTATGCACTTGTAAAGTACAGCGCCGATGAGGATGCAAATATCACACTCGGCTTTGACGGTCTCTACGGCGGAAGCTACCTGGCAACGGCAACGGCACTCGCAAAGAACGACGAAGTAATCGTTCCCCTTACAAATATTGCAGAAAGCGGTCAGACAAGCTACTACGAAAGCGTAGCACTTTCCGCAGATAAGAATATTGATGTAGAAAGCATCACATTCTTTGTAAACTATCCCAATCCCGATGCAACATTTGCTGTTTCCTTTGATGCAAACGGCGGTAGCGGTAATGCTCCTGCATCCGTATACGGTAAAATCGGTGAGGTTGTAAATCTTCCCGAGGCATACCTTAAGAAGGACAATAAGGTGTTCCTCGGCTGGGGTCTTACTCCAGATGCTACAGAAGCACTTACAAGTGTGAAGATTCCTCTTGACGGTATAACTCTTTACGCAATTTATATTGATGTTGTAGGCGTATACCTTTCTTCAACTGGCTCGGACGACAACAACGGATTGTCACAGGATAAGCCCGTAGCAACACTCGCAAAGGCGTATGAGCTTCTCGGTGATTCAGGAAATGCAATCTATGTCAGCGGAACATACGCACTTTCCGAAAATGTAGGTATTGAAGGCCGTAAGCTTTATGTAAGAGGTATAAACGGAACAAACGCAAAGCTTCAGTTCAAGGAAATGCAGATGGCGGGCGATGTTGTTTTCGAAAACCTCGGTTTCAATGTTACAAGCTATCCTTCAGGTACAACTCCCAATGTAGTTACAAACAAGTATAACGTAACCTTCGGTGAAGGCGCAACAACAAGCGGCTCATGGGGAATGCCTATGTACCTTACAATGACAAGATGGTCTGTAAACGAGAACGATGTAACTCTCGATTTCTTGTCAAACAGCACTCTTGTTGTAAACAATATCTATCTCGGTTCAGACGTAGACTATTCAGGCTACAAGGGAACACTCAACTTCAACTTCGGCGGAAAAACAAGTGCCGATAAGGTAACACTCGGCAGAGGTGTATCAACATCAACCTCCATCGAAGGAACGATAAATTATAATCTTTTCGGTAATTCCTCGATAAATACTCTTACAATGGGTACAATGGCAGGTGGCGGTGCATTCACACTTAAGGGACTCCGTTATATCAAGCTTTCCGACAATGCAAAGGTTGGTACTGTTTACCTCACAGCAGAAACCGCAATGGCAGGAAAGTCAAGAGAGGGCGTAACTGTTCTTGAAATCAACGGCGGTACAATCACAAATGACATCGCAATAAACGCAGACGATGATACAAAGAGAGTTGTTATTATGAATAACGGTCTCTTTACAAAGGCAGATGGCACAGACCTTGCAGTAAACGATTCCAAGGCTGTTGTCCTCAAGGTTGCAGAGGGCGGTTATGCTCGTGCAATCACAGAAAACAAGGAAGGCAAGACACTTCTTGTCGGCTTTGAAATCACAGCCCCCGAAGGACTTAAGAATGTCGTAATCAACGGCAAGGCAACAGAAGATGCAGGCGGTATTTATACCGTAACAAACGCAGGTACATACGAAGTAACCTTCGCAGCAGCACCTGCAGAAATCAAGAAGCACAATGTAACCTTCAACTTCGGCAACGGCGATGCGGCTTACACTTGTCAGGTTGAAACAGGTAATACAGCAACATTCCCCGAAAATCCCACAAGAGAAGGCTATAACTTCATCGGCTGGGCAAATGCGGAAAACGCAACAGAAAGCAATGTAAATGCAGATACTGTAATTACAAAGGACGATCAGTTCTACGCTGTATGGGAAAAGATTCTTGTAACAGGAAAAGAAGTTTATGTTTCCGCAAACGGTAACGATGAAAACGACGGTCTTTCCGCCGATACTCCAGTTGCAACACTTACAAAGGCTTACGAGATTCTTGGCGAAACGGGAAATACCGTGTATATCATAGGAACATACACAGGAAGCGAAAGTCTCGGTATCGCAGGCAGAAAGCTTTATATCAAGGGTACAGACAGCACCGCAAGAATTCAGAGAGGCACCAACAATCTTGCAGGTGATGTAGTGCTTGAAAAGATAATTATTCACATATCCGCCACCCCCAGCGGTCTTACACCTAACTTCGTTACAAACGGCAACAGCCTTACAATCGGCAAGGGTGTAACAACAGCAGGTACATGGGGATTGGCACTTCAGCTTGCAAACTTCAGATGGAGTAACGGTACGGCAAACATTAACCTTGATCTGGCAACAGATTCCTACCTTATTTTTAATAATATGCTCCTTTGTGTTGATGCGGATTATTCGGGATATACCGGTACTCTCAACTTCAACCTTGGCGGAACAACAAGTGCGGGTAATGTTTATCTCGGCAGAGGTCACAGCGCTAACCAGGGTATAAGAGGAATTGTCAACTATAATCTTTCCGGCGAATCCTCAATATCTAAGCTTACAATGGGAAGCGGAGGCAATGGTGGTCAGGTTTCCTTCGCAGGTCTTAAATATATTACAGTTTCCGATTCTGCAAAGATTGGTACACTCTATATGACAGCTGAAGCAGCCGCAAGCGGATTTACAAGAAGCGGTGTTGCAGTTCTTGAAATCAATGGTGGTATTATAACAAACGACATCGCAATCAACGCAGATGATGCAACAAATAGAGTTGTTATTATGAATAACGGCCTCTTTACAAAGGCAGACTCTTCCGAACTTGCAGTAAATGACGACAAGGCAATAGTCCTCAAGGTAGAAAAGGGCGGCTTTGCAAAGGCGATTACAACAACTCCCACATCAGGTAACTCATATGCGTGCGAGCTTCTTGGATTTACCGTGACACCTCCCGAAGAGGACGCAATAATCCTCATCGACGGGGCAGAGGCTGAAGCTGATGAAAATGGTGTATATGCCGTTACATCCGCAGGTGTTCATAACATCACATTCAAGAGAAATATCAAGTCCTACACAGTAACTATTGAAGGTACAAGCGCAGAATTCGAGGAAGGCACAAAATTCACACTTCCCGAAGCCCCCGCAAAGGACGACGCACAGCACTACACATTCAAGTGGACAGACGGCGAAAACACATACGACGCAAGCAGCGAATACACAGTTACAAAGAATGTAACACTCACAGCACAGTGGACAGTAAAGAAATATACCGTTACAATACTTGACAATGCAGTAACAGAGGATTATAATACAGTTATAACTCTTCCCGCAACTGTTGAAAACGCAAGCGAAGACTATATCTACAATTGGTACGATGAAACAAACGGTACGGAATACGAGCTTGGTGCATCCTACACAATCAAAGGCAACGCAACAATTATTCTTAAGCAGGCTAAAAAGGTTTATACCGTTTATGTTGACGGCACAGGCGGTGCAGATACAAACGACGGTCTCACAGCGGAAACAGCGGTCGCAACCCTCGAAAAGGCATACGAGCTTCTCGGCGATTACGGTAATACCGTATATATCGTAGGTACATACACAGGCACAGAAAAGCTTGGTATCGCAGGCAGAGCAGTATATATCAAGGGTACAGACAACACAGCAAAGTTCCAGAGATCAAAGTTTGAATTCAACGGCGATGTTGCCTTTGAAGACATTATAATCCTTATTTCGGCATCTCCCAGCGCACTTACACCTAACTTTGTTACAGGTGGCTTTAATGTAAGCTTCGGTAAAGGTGTTACAACAAGCGGTAGCTGGGGCATGAGACTTCAGCTTGCAATGGTTCAGTGGACTAATGCAAACAAGGATATTACTCTTGACTTCAAAACAGATAAAACACTTCTGTTTGACAGAATATACCTTGGCGCAGACGCAAATTATGCAGGCTACAATGGTACACTCAACTTCAACTTCGGCGGTAAAACAAGTGCAACCGAAGTATATCTCGGCAGAGGTGCAGACAGTACTTCAACCGCTATCAAGGGAACAATCAACTATAATATCACAGATAACGCATCAATAAAAACTCTTTCCATGGGTTCTGCACAGAATGCAGGTCACTATACACTCGGCGGTCTTCGTTATATTACGCTTTCTGACAATGCAAAGCTTGAAACCGTGTATATGACAGCGGAAGCAGCCGCAAGCGGAAAGACAAGAGAGGGCGTAACCGTTCTCGAAATAAACGGCGGTACAATTACAAACGACATCGCAATAAACGCAGATGATGACACAAAGAGAGTCGTTATCATGAACAACGGACTCTTTACAAAGGCGGACGGTACAGACCTTGCAGTAAATGACACCAAGGCTGTAGTTGTAAAGGTTTCCGAAGGCGGACACGCAAAGGCGGTAACAGAAAAGGCAAATGATAAGACAACTCTCATCGGTATTACTGTTACAAAGCCCTCCGAGGATGTGCTTGTTTACATCGACGGCACAGAAGCAACAGCAGACGAAAACGGAGTATACAGCGTAGCTACAGCAGGTATTCATACTGTTGAATTCAAGAATGTATACAAGGTAACCGTAAACGGAAACGAAAATGAATATGTAGAGGGTACAAAGATCACTCTTCCCGATGCACCCGCAAAGGAAAACGCACAGCACTACACATTCAAGTGGTCTGACGGCACAAATACATATGATGCCAAGGTAGAATACACGGTAAACGGTGATGTAACATTTACGGAAGTTTGGACAGCAAAGAGCTACGATGTTACCGTTGCAGGAAACAAGACAACATCAGAATTCGGCTCTGTAATCACACTTCCCGCATCCGTTTCCGGCGCAGATACCGAGCACTACACTTATATGTGGTACGACGAAACAAACAGCAAGGAATATGCACTTGGTTCATCCTACACCGTAAGCGGTAATGCAACAATCGTCGCCAAGCAGACAGCAAATAAGTACACAGTAAAGTTCGGTACATCCGACAACGGTACACAGTACGATTACAATACAACAATCATACTTGCCGACAAGCCCGCAAAGGAAAACGCACAGCACTACACCTTCAAGTGGTCTGATGGTAAGAATTCTTATGATGCAAAGGCACAGTATACAGTAATCGGTGATGTAACATTTACCGCAGTATGGACACCCGTTTCCTACATCGTAACCTTCAAAAACGGCAACGAAACAGTTTCCGAAGAGACAAAGGAATACGGAAGCACAATCACAGCTCCTGCAACAGAGCCTGCAAAGGAAGGTCACTACTTCGTCGGCTGGTATAACGGTGACGAAAAGCTTGCAGATGGCGCAACCGTTGCAGGGAATGTAACATATACCGCAAAGTTCAATCCCAACAGCTATAACATCGAAATCAGCGTTGTTCCCACAGAGGGCGGAAAAGCTGAAGGCTCCGGTAAGTACGAATACGGAAACATTGTAACTCTCAAGGCAACAGCAAACAAGGGCTATGCGTTTGAGGGCTGGTATGACGGTGATTCCAAGGTGTCCGAAAGCGAAAGCTTTGAAGTAACCGTATCCGGTGCAAAGGCATACACAGCAAGGTTTGTAAAGGCAAAGATTGAAATTGTCGGATCACTTTCCATCGCAAGGGAAGAAGGCAGTAAGCCCTATAACGTAACTTATGACGACGGTACAACCTACAATAGTGCTGCAAGAATAGTTGTATACAGCGGTGAAGAGATTGTTCTTGATACAACAGAAGACGAAAACGCACAGTTCAGCTTCACAGGCGAGCTCGGTAAGTACAGAGTTGTAATCATAAAGAACGGCTATCTCACATACGACAATGAAATCAATCTTGTTACAGGCGATGAGCTTAACGAAATTGCTCTTATTGCAGGTGACATCAAGGCAGACTTCGATGATGAATGCGGTGACGGTATAATCGATATCGATGACTTTGTAAGAGTCCTCAGAGGCTTCAGCAAAGGCTCCTCCGCAAAGGTTAAAGATGCGGTTGACGTAAATGAAGACGGTATTGTCAACGTAACAGACCTTGCACTTATAAAGGTTAACTATAATAAGACATCCGAAAATTACAGATAAGTATTCTTAACCTTCCGTAAAACACGGCGGTCCTCTCTACACTCCCGACCGACTGTTTTAAAAAACTTCGCCTTACCTTAATCGGTGGGGCGAAGAAATTATAAAAAAGAGGTTTAACCAATGAAAAAAGGAATTACGCTTGTTTTTAGTGCATTGCTTCTTATCCTCCTTCTTACGGTATCTGTATTTGCCGCAGAATCAAGTGCAAATTACAGCGATTGCTTTGTAAGCATAGTTGACGGAAAGCCTACCGCGACCTGCACAAAAAACGAAAACAAGGACGGTAAAAACGTTCTGAAGATTGTTCCGAATCCCGCTGCCAATATGGGTAACAGCGTTACGCTTGATGCATACGGCCTTACAAACAAGGGATTTGACGTCGTAAGCAACAGATACATTGTCGTAGAGTATTATTACGAATGCGAAAGCCCCAAGGCTCTTGACAAGATGAAAATAATGCTCTCCAGAAACCAGGCTCCCTTTGAAGCCGCAGTTAATGTTTCCTCACTTGACAAAATAGTTGCCAATGAGTGGTCAATTGCTGTATTCAATCTCGGAACGACCGTAACAAGTCAGCTCAAGAGCAGTTATTCAACTCCCAATATCTTCCAGATGCACATTTATCCTTACGGAAGCATTTCAAGCAACAAGCTTTCAAACGGCGATGTAATGTACATAAGCACAGTAACCTTCACAAACGAAAACCCCATCCCCGATAAGCTTTTTAAGGTGTCCTTTGACAAGGGACTGGAAAACGCAGAAGGGGAGGCGCTTGTGTATGAATGCCGTGACAGCGAGGTTATCACGCTTCCCGCTTGTCCCTTTACTCCCAATGACAATTTCATAGGCTGGACAATCGGCACGGATACGGAAAACATATACTATGCAGGTGAGCCCTATGCTGTTATTTCAGGTGACGTTTCCTTTATCGCAAAATGGAAAAACGGACTTGACGATATTCTGAAAACATCATATACTACCACCAAGTACTATTCCAACAGCTACTTTGTAGGTCCTATTGACGGACACAAAAGAGCAACCTTTGATAAGGAATCTTACAAGGACGGTATACCCGTAGTTAAGGTTGTACCCAATCCCGCGGTAGAGAATAAGGGATCTGTAGGTCTTGACTCTTATAACCTTGATGTTCATAAAATAGATATCACTCAAAGTAAATACATTATCGTTGACTATTATTACGATGCACCCATTCAGAATGCAAATGGCAGAATGACAATTTATATGTCACCCAATAAATCTCCCTTCAGCGTGGGGCTTACAATGCAGTCCAACGAAATGATTACCTCGGGCGGATGGCAAAGAGCAACCTTCAATATCGGCTCTCATGTTATAAAGAATCTCAAAGCGGGTTACACCTCACCGTACCTTTATCAGATGCACCTCTATCCGTACGGTCAGAGCACAATGAGTACGTCACTTACCACGGATGACGTAATGTACATCGGTAAGATTACGTTCACTGGTGCAAATCCAAATCCCGACGCAACCTATGAGATAACCTTCGAGGACGGCGCAGGCGGTGAGCTTGGTGATGAATTCTATTATCAGGCAAAAATGGAAGAGGTAATAACCATTCCCGAATGCACCTATAATAATCCTCTTGGAGAATTCCTCGGCTGGTATATGGGTACTGATACAAAGGTGCTCTATCAGCCCGGCGACACATATGTATGTGACGGAAACCTCAACTTCTCCGCACTCTGGAAGGAAGAAACTCCCGAAATGGTTGTACTTTCCTATCCGAAGTATCACAACTCAATAATTGACGGAAGCAGATACTACGATAACGTTCTCTTTGTCGGTGAGGAAGAGGAAAACGGTCTTAAATACATTAAGATGATTCCCAATCCCGAAGCAAAGACCGTAACATGGGCAGGCTTTGACGGCTGGAGCTATAAGGTTGGTACACAGATTTCACTTCATGAGTACAACTACGCCATTATGGTGTATAAGTTTGAAAGTGACAAGACCTATACCGACATTACGCCTATTCTCAGTATAACAAAAAGAGACAACGCAATAACTCAGTCTGTTATGCTGAAATCAGAGCCGCTTCAGATGAATAAATGGTCTTGTGCCGTATTCGATCTCGCACCGCAGAAGGAATATGCAACAGAGGTAGGCATTATATCCCAGATGCACGTTCTTCCTCTTGGTTATTACAACATCACAAAGCTTCAAGCTACAGACAGCGTAAAGGTTGCATATATTATCTTCACCAAGGAAGCACCCACAGACCTTGATATACATTCTTCCTTTATTACGGGCTATGCTGATGGCACATTCAAGCCGAGCAAAACAATGACAAGAGCCGAAGCATCAACCGTTCTCACAAGACTTCTCACCTCCGAGAACAGCATTGATGCGGGAATTGCAACTTCATTTACCGATGTTGCATCGGATGCGTGGTATTATAAGTATATTGCATATCTCGAGTCCAAGGGGGTTCTTTCCGCATTTACAGGCGAATTCAAGCCCGACAAGGAAATTACCCGTGGCGAATTTGTAGATATGATAGTAAAGTCGGGAATTAACGACGGTAAGACACAGAAGGATGTTTCCTTCAACGATGTTTCTGCAGACCACCCGTACTACAGCTCAATAATAATAGGGGCAAAGAGCGGAATTATCAACGGCTACGATAACGGCGACGGTACATTCTCCTTTAAGCCAGACGCAACAATCACAAGAGCCGAGGTCGTAAAGGTTATAAACAATACTTATTCAAAGAACATCAACAAAACAACACAGCCCGAGGAGCTTGATGATTTCCCGCTTTTCACCGACCTTGACACAAGCCATTGGGCGTACTACGATATCCTTGAGGCATCCGTTACACACGGTAATGTAGATTCCGAAAACAGCCTTGAACAGTGGATATTCTCCGCTGTAAAGGATCCCGTGCTTGACCTTGAAGCAGGTAAGCAGAAGGTACTCGAGGTTGATAAGCTTGCAAGCGACAGAATTGCTGAAATCAGAACGAATACATCCATTCCCGAAGCAAGCGGAACAAAGTACTACGTTTCCTTCTCCGAAGGCAGCGATGACAACGACGGTAAATCACCCGAAGCACCCTTCAAGACACTTTCCAAGGTTAATAACACAACATTTGCCAAGGGTGACCTCGTACTCTTCAAGAGGGGAGACCTCTGGAGAGGCGAAAAGCTTACAACACAGCAGTACGTTACCTACAGCGCATACGGCGAGGGTGATAAGCCTAAGTTCTACTTAAGCCCCGAAAACGCCGCAGGCGCAGAAAAGTGGACTCTTGTTGAGGGTACAACCAACGTATGGAAATTCTATAAGGAGCTTGTTGACATCGGCGGCGTAGTTATAAATGACGGCGAAGGTATATTTGAAAAGCAGGTACTCTTCCTCAAGGACGGCAAGTTCTTCACCGATGAAGCCGCAACAAAGATAGTAGAGGATATCCCCGCATATCTCTCCACGTCTACCGCAGGTAACCTTGTCTGCTTCAACGATGTGAGAAGTACAAGCGTAACAACCGCCAAGGGTGACTTCTACGTAAGATGTGACGAGGGTAACCCCGGTGAGATTTACAAGTCCCTTGAGCTTCTTGAGGGAAGCAGTAATATTATTTCCGCATCCTCAGATGTTACAATTGACAACCTTTGCCTTATGTACGGCGGACGTCACGGTATAGGTGGCGGTAATGCCGAAAACTTCAAGGTAACAAACTGTGAAATCGGATGGATCGGCGGATGTATTATGCAGTGGAATGTTTCCGGAAGTGCCTGGAAGCCCGCAAGATTCGGTAACGGTATTGAGCTTTACATCAACTGTAAGAACTTCGTTATCGACAACTGTTATATTTATCAAGTTTATGATGCAGGTATCACCCATCAGTATCAGTACGGCAGTGATGACTGCATTGAAGAGGATGTAGTATTCTCTAACAATGTTATCGAATACTGTTGTTATAACATCGAATACTTTATGGGTGTATCTTCAAATCCCGGCTCTGTGAGAATTATGAGAAACATCGAATACTCCGGCAACATTCTCAGAAATGCAGGCTTCGGATGGGGAAGACTTGTAACATCAAACTCCGCCAACATCAAGGGCTGGGAGCAGTATAACCGTTCCGAAAGCTTCGTAATCAAGAACAACATCCTTGACAGAGCCTCCGGAAGCCTCTTCCAGTCAGGCGCACATACCCGTGCATGGCTCCCGAAGTACGAGAATAATACATACATCCAGTACAAGGACGGAACATTCTCCTACTACGGCAAAACCCCTGCTGTAAGATATTATCATAACAGCTCCGTATACTCCTTCGCAAGGAAAACACTTGGCGAAAGCAGAGATAATATCTTCTTTGTTGAAAAGCAAGGCTGAAACAGCCTGAGCTTATATGCGCAATCGGAATCCTCCTAAATAAATTCCGACGAAAGTACTCTGTCTGTGAAGAGCAGGCAGGGTGCTTTTCTATTTTTAACCGATCTCTTTTTCTTTTGTTTTTTGAGAAAGGAGAGAGAGGGAGAGGAAAAGGAATATTTCCTATAGTAAAAAAAGAAAAGGTGTACAAAATAGTCACCTTTTCAATGTATTTATGCGGTTGTTGTGAAAAAACAGTAACCGCAAATATTTTTTATTCAGACTTCAATATTCAGCACTTTTCATTATTCTTTTCTTTCATACTGATTATACCACCGCAAAGGATGTATTTGCGGAGTGCCTTTGCTATCAAAGGATAGGGTGTGCCCCGGCTTATACCAATTCGCTGAGTCACATACTGACTTCCGGACCTGCGACTCCGGTATATAAATGCGCGGTAGCTGTGCCGATATTTGTTGGGAATACAGCCGGCCTAAAAGAGCGCTTATCTCTCCTCTTTTGGGTCGTCAGCGGTTGAAAACGAAAGGACCGTTGCCTAAACACTTTTTAAGTGCAAGGTTAAACATAACGTGGTAACGCAAAAGCGTTAGACTCAATTTTATTTATAAATTGATGACGGAATTGCTTGCGAGTATGTTGGTTACACTCGCAGAAGAGGCGTAAACATTGGAAACGGTGTGCAGTGCGAATCAAGGGGCTTTAATCACTGTTAATACGTTTCGGATTTTAATCCGACAAGAGAGAACATTTCGAAAGAACCCGGCTCCGTCGAGCTGATTTTTTTGTGTGGCGTACGTCTTTTTTCCTGACGATAGGAAAACTGCGCCCAAATCTCAGCTTCCCCTCACCATCAAGCTGATTGATGGTTTTGAGTGCTACATAATCCTGATTTGAGACGTACGACATAGGTTGTACGTTTTTCTTTTTTGAATGACACCTAAAGTAATCAAAAACGCAAGTTAAGTACATCTACAATCTGACATAATTATAATAGAGGCAAGATGTTAGGAGTTATAATCCAAGAGTTGGATGGACTTGGATTAGCACATAGTGTAACATAGATATGTGCTTTTTAATCATCCCGGAGGTTATCATTTTTCCTCCGTTCGGCTCCTTTTGTGCCCCTGACCGTTTTTTATCCTCCTTAGACATATGTTTTTGACTTGTTACATATGTTGGATTTTGTTGTTTTTGTCGGTCAGGGGACACAAACCCTAAAAAATAAAAGGTGTGCAGTATCCGTCAAATACTGCAG
>JAFYPA010000062.1 GCA_017560085.1 Clostridia bacterium | reverse complement strand
GTTTTGGCTGTTGCACAAGGGTGGACTTTTGTGTGGCTCCCTCTTGAGGGAGCTGGCGCCGTAGGCGACTGAGGGAGTTCTGCAGGAAGCACTCTCCTTGGCTTTTAAATGTTGTTAGAGGGTGCACCAACATCCCGATAACCCCCAATTTTGCATTTATCATTTTGCATTTTGCATTTCGGTGCACCGCACCGACAACCTGTCCACTTTACCTCTTGACAACACACAAAATCAGGCGTATAATATTGTCAATCTGAATTGAAAGGTTAGGTAAAATTATGAATTCCATTGAACTTGCAAGAGCACTCGGACACGCTATTCAGGAGGAAGAAAGCTACAAGGCTGTTACCCTCGCAGGCGATGCCATTGATGCAGATACAGAGCTTACGGCTAAAATTTCCGAATTCAGCACAAAGCGTGAGACTATTTCCGAAACAGCGGACGCCGCAGAGCTTGAAAAAATCGACAAGGAGCTTGAGGCTCTTTACCATGAAATAATGTCTCATCCCAAGATGCAGGCGTTTGAGGAGGCTAAGCATGAGTTCAGCCATCTTATGGACAGAATTATTGCTATCGTAACAAAGTCCGCTGACGGTGAGGATCCCGAAACCGCTGAGCCCGATGAAGGCTGCCACGGCGATTGCTGCTCCTGCCACGACCACTGCCACTAATTTTTGACTTAATACGAAATTTCCCCGACCTTACGGAATTTTACCGAGGTCGGGGTTTTTCTTTTTGTTTTATATTGTCTTGTTGCTTAATTTACATACTGGTTTATCCAGTAAACCTCGCTGTCCTCGTCATACAGTACATTTTCAAGAACTGCGTAAAGAGTGCCGAGACACTTGTAGGTTACGGTATTGGCAACCGTGCCGTACTTTGCAAATCCACCGTTGTATCTGACAATGTAGGTGTTGCCGTAGAAGTCGGGAAGCCATTCTTCCTTTTCTGCACTGATAATGATGCTGTTGTAGTAGTCACCAAAGAAAAGGTTGTCTCTGATAACAAAGTTGTATGCCTCATTTTTGTGATGATTCCAGCCTACAATGCTTGCAGATCTCGACGGCTGATAGCCCCAGCCTCGTCCGCTTCTTGCAAGAATGTTTCCGCTGTAGAGAATGTTTTCCATTCTTCTTTCTACGGATTCGGTATCGCCAAGACCCATAAAGTATTCGATGTTGTAAATGCACTTATCTATTACATTGTTTGTAAACTCGACATTCTTGTGTATTATGTTATTCGTTCCGCCCTGGGAGTGCTGATGGGTGATACCCGCATCGTAGCACTGATATACATAACAGTTGTCAATGGTGAAGCCGTCGCAGGAGCCGTATATTTCGATGCCGTTTCCGAAGCGCACCATATAACCCTGCGTTCCGCTTCCGACAGTATAATACTGCGCCGAGCCACCGATGTAGCTTATCGTACAGTTGCTGAAATGCACGTTATTTGCAGTACCGCTGCCGAAGCCGTGCGAGCCCGCATACTTTATCTCAAGGTTGTCGAAGGTGGTGTTATGGTTGATTCCGATAAGAGTTCCTCTTGTACAGATTTCGATGGAATCATAGTAATCACCGGGGTTTCCGTAATAGCATCTGAAGTAAAGCGTTGAAAGTCCCGCATTGCTGTCAAGAACTATTCCGTTGTTCTTCGGTCCGTCGTATATAGAAATAAAGCTGTTGTTCGACGTAAGAGATGTCGCAGGGTCAAACACCTTGTTGTTGTAGATGATTTCATCGCCCTGAATGTACGGCGTAATCTTTGTTACCGTGGATTTGGTATTATTTCTTTCAAGAACGATATTACCAACGTCATACGTCTTATATGCGTACTTATACACGTTGGTTGAGCCCTCAACAAGTGTCCAGAGCTTGGGGTCTGCCGCATCGCCGTAGGTGTTGCCGTTAAAGACAGGCTTGGCACCCGAGCCGTAGGCGGAATAGGTTACACCGTTCTTGGCGCCCCAGCGTTCACGCCATTCACAGCCTCGCTCAAAGAGAATAAGGTCGCCGGATACTGCAAGCTGATTTGCCGCGGCAACCGTTTTCAGAGGCTCACTCTCGGAAAGACCGTCGTTGTCATCGTCACCGTAGGTAGAAACGTAAATGGTCTTGCCCTTGATATCAAATTTTTTGCTCGGTGTATTCTGAATTTCCGCAACTCTGTCGTCGAAGAGCTGCTTTGCCTCGGTAAGCTTTTCCGTACCCGTCGTATAATCGGGAGAAAAGTTTTCCGTTGCGTTTGCGTTACCCTGACCCATCGCCCAGTATTCGACGCCGTTTTTATCCACAAGGGCAAGGTGGTCAAGTGATGCATCAAGAATGTCCGCTCTTGCATAGTGTCCCTCGGGAATGTCGGCGTACTTGTTCTTGAACTGATCGAAAACGCCGTCCGCGTTGGGATTTCTTCCGATAACCATATTGAGCATTATTACTGCCTCGGCTCTCGTTATCTTACCCTTTGCCGTAAGTGTGGCAAGAGGAAAGTCTTTTTCGGCGTGGTCGGAGATAAATCTCTTCTCTCCGTCGTTGAGAAACCGCTCAAGCAGGTGGGCAAGCTCGGCAAATTCCGTCTGCGACATATAGGAATCGGGATAAAATTCCTTTTCGGTATAGCCACGCAGAAATCCGAGGTCCTCAAGATATTCGATATATTTTGCGGCACCGTGACTTGTAACGTCACTGTATGCCGATACACCGTCGGAGGCAGTCACGAATCTGTCACCGTCAGCCGCGATTCTTGCAATCATTGTCGCCGCCTGAGACCTTGTGAGAAGTCCGCTTGAGTTGAATATGGAGTTACCCGCGGAGTCCGTCATACCCGTGATGTAGCTCCTTCTGTAAGCGGAACGCCTTGATTCATCGGGGAAGAAGAATATTTTGCTTATGATGAACTTATCATCTGCGCTCATTCTTTTTACGCTTGTCTGACCGAGAGGAAGATAGTGAAGCTGCTTTATTATCGGCTTTACATCGTCCTTGATAATGTTTCTTGCGGAGGCAAGGTCAAAGGACACGGTCGCCCACTTGTTTGCCACAACCGATTCACGGGAATACAGAATTTTCTGCGACTTGAATATACTTTGCGGCAGAATTCTGAGCTGTGCCGTGGTGCGTATGGGATTATCCGAAATGTATTTATAAAGAATGACACAGGTGCCGTATTTCGAAAGGTCGATATTCAAGCTTTGCCAGCTGTAGCTGTCAAGATTTATATACTGCCTTGACGACGCTGCTGTTGTGTTGGGATTGGGAGTTACCTCAAGACAGGATGTGCCGTCGTATGACACATTTTTTGTGGTAGCCGTATCAAGATTGTCGCATATACCGTTAAAGTATGATCTGTAGATATAGGACAAATTGTCAACGGTAGAGCTATGCTCCGCCGAAAGCTCCGCGCCTGCACCAAGCACAGTGGTTGTCATTGTGCTTATCAGCATAATACCGCCGAGAATTATCGAAAGAATGGATTTCAGTTTGTTTTTCTGCATTTGTTCACTCCTTTTTTAGGAAATGAAATGAATTTTTCGGGAATGACTTTTCGGAAAATCCCCCGACACCTTTTTTGATGTCGGGGAATTGCTGTTTTAAATTAGTATATTACTTAACCTCGTAATCTGCGGGAACATAGAAGATTTCGAAGTCCTTTTCACCGTGGTTGGATTCAAGAACCTGAGCTGCCTGACCGTTGCAGAGAACGGATGCGCTTACTCTTGTAAGGCCGTTGCCGTACTTCTGGATGTATGTGTTGCCCTCGTACTTGGGAAGCCATACTCTCATGGAAGCACCGAGGTCACAAGCGTATACTCTGTCAAGGAAGAAGATGTTGTTCTTGATTACAAAGTTTTCGCTTCTGTTGTAGTGATCCCAGCCCTTAACGGAAGCCGCACGTCCGGGATTCATACCCCAGCCGTAGCCGGAGCGGGCGAGAAGGTTGTCGGAGTATTCGATGTTCTTCATTATTCTTGTAACGTAGTCTGCATCGCCCTGACCCATGAAGTATTCGATGTTATAGATACATTTGTCGATTACGTTATTGGTGAACTTAACGTTCTGCTCGATTACCTCGTTAAGACCGCCCTTGGAAATCTGGTGTGTGATACCTGCGTCGTAGCACTGGTATACATAGCAGTTGTCGATGATGTAGTTGTTGCATCCGCCGTACACCTCGATACCGTTACCGAATCTTGTCATCTGACCGTTCTTGTAGTACTGGCAGGTACCGCCGATGTAGCCTACTTCAAGGTTTGTAAACTTAACATTCTTTACGGTACCCATACCAACACCGTGAGAGCCTGTGTAAACAATCTTGAGGTTGTCAAGTGTTGTGTTGTTTGTAGCCGCGATGAGGTTGCCGTAGTAAGCAAGCTCGATGGAGTCGTAAATCTTACCGGGGTTACCTGCGTCACATCTTACATAAAGTGTGGAGAGACCCTTGTCACCGGAAACCGTGATTGTGTCGTTGTTGATTGTGTCGTAGATGTTTACGAAGCTGAGGTCCTTTACAAGGTCTGTTGTGAGGTCGAATTCTCTGCCGGCCTTACCTGTGATTACCTTGCCGCCGCTGAGCCACGGAACTATCTTTTCAACTGTTGCCTCACCGCCGTTAAGGACGATGTTACCAACGTCGTTGATCTTCTTGTTGTACTTCCAGATGTTGGATGTACCGGAAACGAGAGACCAGAGGGATTCAACCGCAACATCACCGTGGAGGTTACCGTTGAAGGTAGGCTTTTCGCCTTCACCGTAAGCGGAGTAGATTACGCCGTCCTTTGTGCTCCATCTTTCACGCCACATATCGCCACGCTTGAAGAGAACGAGGTCGCCGGACTTTGCTGTTGCTGTTGCCTTTGCCGCTGTTGCGAAGGGAGCATTGGGAGAAAGACCGTCGTTTGCGTCGTTACCGCTTGTGGAAACGTAGTATGTCTTACCCTTGATATCGTACTTTGTGGAGGGAGTAGCCTTGATTTCGGCAACTCTCTTATCGAAGAGTGCCTGAACCTCGTCTACCTTTGCGAGACCTGCCTCGAAGTCGGGCTGGAAGTCCTCTGTGATTGCGCCGTTACCGTAAAGAGCGAACCACTTTTCGTTACCGTTTTCGTCAACGATGGACATATGAGCTGTTGCCGCATCAAGGATGTCAGCGTATGCCCAGTGGTCGGGAGTAACGTCGGAGAACTTGCCCTTTGCTGTTTCGAAGATGCCTTCCGCTGTGGGCTTTCTGCCGTAAGCGTTGTTGATAACCTTAACTACCTCTGCTCTTGTGATTGTAGCATCGGGCTTGAAGGAGAATGTGCCGTCGCCGTTGTCGTAGCCGTTTACAAGACCTGCCTTACCTGCAGCTGCGATAACCTCAGCTCTTACGTGGTCTGCGGGAACGTCTGTGAATGTACCGTTCTTGCCTGCGTCCTGAAGGAGACCCATATTGTATACGAGCTCAACGAATTCTGCTCTTGTGATAGCCTGGTTGGGCTTGAATTCGCCGCTGTAGGACTTGAGGAATCCGAGGGATTCAACATAAGCAACATACTTGTGGTACCACTGATCAGCGGGAACATCCGTGAATGCTGTTGTGTTACCGGAGGGAACTGCGGCATCATTACCTGCAACGAGTCTTGCAACGATTGTACAAGCCTCAGCTCTTGTCATATTGCCTGCTATACCGAATGTACCGTCAGCGTAGCCGCTCATAAAGCTTTCGTGGATAGCCGCACTCTGGGATGCGTCGGGAATTACGTACATCTTTGCAACGTAAACTCTGTCGTCAGCGTTGAGTGTTTCTACCTTGTTGTTGCCGAGAGGATAGTAGTGCATCTGCTTGATAACGGGCTCGATACCGTCAGCGACAATGTTGCGTACTGCGGTAAGGTCGAAGGAAGCGAGTGCCCACTTGTTTGCAACGATGTCCTCACGGGCCTTCATGTAAGCAAACTTTGAAAATACGGAGGACTTCATGATGTTGAGGTCCGTCTTGCCTGTTACGGGAGTATCGGAAACATATTTGTAAAGCACCATAATTGTGCCGTATGCTTCAATGTTGATGTTTGCGCCTGTGTAGTTCCAGCCGTCTACGTTGATTGCTGTGCTTGCAAAGGAGGACTGGAGATTGGGAGTAACCTCAACAGCGTTGTTGCCTTCAAATGTTACTGTTTCGAGAGTTGCTGTGTCCTTGTGGTCACAGATACCGCTCTGATACTGGGAGAAGTTGAGCTCAACAAGGTCTGCGAGCTTTGCGGGAGACTTCCAGATAACGATGAACTTTGTATCGCTTTCGGGCATTCTGAAGCTTTCGCCGGGCTTGTAAACCTTAACGCCCGCGTTGGGAAGCCAGCCCTGAGCAACAGCATCGCCGTTTGTATAGGGAATCTGAGGAAGAATGATTTCATCGTCAAAGCGACCCTTCATAGGTGCGGGGTCTGTACCCTCTGCGGTATCCTCACCCTTTTCGAAGGTTGCTGTGTAGTAAACGTCACCGTTGGGGTTTGCAACGGAGAAGGTTACATTACCGATAAGGATATGGTCACCCTCGGAGAAGTTAGAGGGAGTGATATTGCCGAAGGGATAGAAGTGAAGCTGTGTGAGGAACTGCTTGCCGGGAGCCACGAGAGGCTTTACGGCACTACCCATATTGAAGGTCATTGTTGACCATTCGTTCTTCACAAGTGTCTTTTCGTTTGCGGGAACATCTGCGGTCTTTGTAAGAACGGGACCTGCACCGGGAAGGAATCTAATGTAGGGCTTGTATTCGGTGTCAGCCTTTGTTACAAGCTTATATTCCATAGTAACATAGTTGTACTTTGTTACGTCAATCTTAAGAGGTTCTGCGCCGTAGCCGTCAACCGCAACAGCACCCGATTCGGTTGTGTCGGGAATGGGAGCTACCTTTACAACCGTACCCTTTTCCTTGTCGCTGTAGGAAGCATCGATATTAGCTCTCTGCTTGTGGTCAACGTTACCCTTTTGCATCTTTGTGTAGGGGATAACAAGCTCATCGGGAGTTGCCTCGAGGCTTGCAGAAGGTGTTGTGGTT
>JAFYPA010000061.1 GCA_017560085.1 Clostridia bacterium | reverse complement strand
TCGTGGGAAGCCATTATAGCGCGCCACTAAACAATAGCGAAGGTGGCACAAACAAGCCTCCCCCCCCCCGGGGGGAAGGTGTCGCCGTAGGTGACGGCTGAGGGGAAGTGCTCCCCCACAAACCCCAATTTAAATTTAAATGAAGGAAGCGAAGCTTCCAACATTCCCTAGCCCCTAGTTCCTAGTTCCTATTCCCTACAACCCCCAATTTTGCATTTATCATTTTGCATTTTGCATTCCACCTTCATCCCCCCTCCCCCAACTTCAACAGACACAAAAACGGCGTGCATCCCTGCACGCCGTTCTCTTTATTCCTCTGCGTCCTTGAACACGAATATGTTCTTGTCAAGTCCTATTGTCTGGTTGAGAATTGTTTCATCGTAAATTGTGTAGCCGTTTGTCATATAGCCGTATGTACCGAGTCTGTTGCCCCTTGCGCCCACAAAGAGGTTGTTCACCGTTGCGGGAACGCTTGTCAGCTTTTCTACGCCGAAGTGGGCGAGGAATGCCTTCGGGTGGAGGGTCATTATTACATTGTCGTAGATGTAATATTTCTCCGAGTTGTTGATTACTCTCCAGCCCTGGATGCAGGAGTCGCTTCTTATAGGTCTCTGTGCGCCCCAGCCATAGCCTGCATCAAGCAGATAGTTGCCCGAGATTTCAACATCGCTCATAAGTCCGCGCTCCTTCGGGTTTTCGTTACAGTATTCTATGTTGTATGTGCAGAGCTCGATGAGGTTGTCGGTGTATCTTACGCCCTTCATTATTACGGGGTTGGGGTCGTTACCGAACCACTGATGGGTTACGCCTGCGTCGTAGCACTGGTAGATGTAGCACTTTTCAACAACATAGCCGTCACAGTTCTTGTATACCTCAACGCCGTTACCGTATCTTGTGGTGCTGTTGTTGATATTCTGTATCATACCGCCTATCCAGCCGATTTCACAGTACTGAACGGTAAGATTGCTTGTTATGCCGTAGCCGATTGCGTGTGCTCCGCAGTACTTGAGACAGAGGTTGTCAATTACTACATCGTTGCCGTCGCCCGCAATTATCTTTCTGCCCTCTGCGATTTCCGTGCTTGTCCATCTTGTATTGGGGTCGGATTCGGAATAGAGATAGATGTGCTTATCCTGGAAGCTATAGTACATTTCGAGGTCGGACTTGAGCTCTCCGTCAAAGCCGTCAACGGTAAGTGTCTTCTTGATTGTCCACTGCTCGCCCTCGTTGAATACTATAAGACCGATGTCTGCATCGAATGTGGTTTCGGAAACATATACATTCGCCTTGTCGGTAGCCTTCCAGAAGCCGATGCCCGAGTAGTTCTTTGCGGAGGCATAGATTTCAGGCTTCCTGCCCTCTCCGTATGCGGAGTAGGTTACGCCCTTCTTTGTGAGGATTACCGAATCGGTACGGAACACATCTCCCCTTCTGAAGAATACGCCGTCACCGGGATTGAGTGCCGCACCCGATACTCTTGTTGTGGTTTTCCATGCGGTTTCGGGGGTGAGGCCGTCGTTCTTGTCGTCACCGTCTGCGCTTACATAGTATTTTGTGCCCGTAACATTTACGCTTGTGGGGGCGTTTACTATTTCTTCCTTGAGCTTTTCGGCATTCGCACGGACGGAGGCTATAACCGCATCCGCATCGTTTACATCAATGCCCGCAAGGACTTTTTCTGTTGTTTCATAGGTAAAATTCTTGCCGTCAAGAGGTGAAAGTCCCGCATAGACATCGCCCGCGTACCACACCTTGATTTCGTTTTCTATCATGGAAACAGAGGCGGCAACAATCTGGGATTTCGCCCAGTGACCGCCAACGTCGGAGAACTTGTTTACCTTTGCAATGTTGGATTCAACTATGTGCTTGCCCGTGAGTCTGTTGGCAACCGTTACTATTTCCGCTCTTGTGAGAGTCTTGTCGGGCATAAATGTTCCGTCGGGATAGCCCGTAACGAGACCTGCGTTGTTGGCAAGCTTTATTTCGTTGTAGTATGCGTGTGTCTTGTCAACATCGGTATAGCTGATATCGTCCGTCTTATCGCCCGCCTTTACAATGGGAGAAATAAGCTTTACGAATTCCGCTCTTGTGATGCCCTTGCCCGCATCAAACCTTTCTCCGAAGAAGGAGAGCATTCCGAACTGCTCAAGGTACTTTACGTTTGCGGCGTACCAGTCCTCGTTTGCAACATCCGAGAAGCTGCTCTTTTCGGGAAGCTCGGCTACAGTTGTAAATCCGCAGAGCTTTGATACCACCGTCACAGCCTCCGCTCTTGTCATAACCTTATCGGGGAGGAATGTGCCGTCGGGATAGCCGTTGATGAACTTTGCGTATATGTTTGTGGGAATGAACTTTTCGCTCTTGTCTCGGATAACCGTAAGAAGCGGGTCGATGTTGATGTCTGCGCCCTCGTATTCGGAGATGTCAACCACTATGTATCCGTCCGACTGATCCTTGTATGTTACGGCAGGAACGGTGGGCTTGCCCTTGATGGTGATTGTGGTATTTCCGAGGATTCTGCCCGTGTTACTGTCGTTACCGCAGACAATACCGCTGACTGTGCCGCCCTCGATGAGGACAGAGGCATTGCCCTCGATGTTTGCGTTCTTTGTACCCGTGAAGATAGCGGAAAGCTGACCGCCCTTTATGTGGATATTGGTTTCGGGGTAGTCACCCGTTTCGCCCGCGCGGATACCGAGGTATCTTGATGCTCCGCCGGAGAATTCAAAGCTTACATTGTCGCCGATTGTGAGCTTTTTGCCGCCGTGGAGGAAGAAGCCCCAATCCTTGGCGATGATTATTTTAAGGTTGTATATTTCGGTGTTGTTTGTCTGAAGTGCCCAGTAGTTCCACACGAATTTATCCTTTTTGCAGGTGGAGGTAAGGTTCGTGGGATTGGGAAGAGTTACATGCTTTGTGTTTGTATATGTGCCTACGATTGCAACGGTACCGCCTGCCTTGCCGAGTGCAAGGGATGCCTCGTAAAGCGTCTGCTTGGGCTTGTCGGGGGTTCTTCCGTCATTTTCGTCGCTTCCGCTGTCGGAGAGGTAGATGAGGTTTTCTATACCCGAAAGGTCGTATATACCCGTTGTCTTTTCGTAATGCTCCTTGATGGGTGCGGGGATTCCGTCCTTTGAGAGAATGAAGGTGAAGCCGTCAAGATTCCAGTTTTCACCGTGTTCACCGCTGTATTCGCTTATGTCAAGGTAGCTTTCGCCGAGCACCGAGGGTGATACTCTGATGCTGTTTACGCCCGAATATCTGCCTACAAGCTTTATCACGCTGTAGCCCTGAACTCCGTGTCCCTCGCTTGTGCCGTCGTTACCGCCGACGAGGTTGTTTATGGTTGCGCCCTCGTGAACTGTTATGTATGTGTTGCCGTTTACGTTATTTCTTGATGTACCGCCGAAAACGGAATTCCACTGTCCGCCCTTGATGGTAAGGCAGGTATCACGGTTGACTGCAGTGCCGTCACCGCCCGCACGGATGGAAAGACCGTATTTTACCGTAACCTCGTTCTGTACCGTTACATTTTCACCGATTGTGAGGTGGTTGCCGTAGCCGAGAAGGAACGACCAGTCCTTTGTTGCCACAAGTGTGATGTTATCAAAGGTTACCTCGCCTGCGATAAGGAGATTCCATATGCCCATAATGAGCTTCGCATCCGACTTATAGCCGACAATATTACATCCGGGAATGTGGTAAACCGAGCTGTAAGTATATTTATCCTTGATAACAACGGTACAGCCGTTTCCGCCCTTGAGAATTGCCTGACGCAGAGTCTTTACGGGAGTGTCGAGTGTCTTACCGTCGTTGGCATCGCTTCCGTTATCGGAAAGGTAAACTATGTCCGTAATGCCCTCAAGGTCTGCGGGTACGCCCGTGAGTACGATATTTTCCGCGGCAGCCTTACGCTCCGCAACGATTTTTTCTATTTCGGAGGCATCCGTAACCACAGAGCCGTTCTTTACGATTTCCCAGTCCTCGTTCACCTTGCCCGTATATTCGGAGATGTCAAGGAAGCATCCGTCGGGAACGTCTGCAGGTGCCGCAATGCTTGTGATTTTCGGGCTTCCGATAAGCTTTACTATACCGATTCCGTCAACAGCCTTGTTGTCAGAACCGTCGTTACCGGGGTTGATGCCCTGGATCACCGCATCACCGTAGACGGTTATATTGGTGTTGCCGAGAATACCGTTGTTTCTTGTACCGCCGTACACAACAGAGTAGGTACCGCTCTTTATTACAACATGAGTATCGCCCTTGTTTGCACTGCCGTCCGCACCGCCTCTTACACAAAGGTCGGTTATAACGCCACTCGCTCTTGTGGTACGGATGTTTTCGCCCATTACAAGGTTATGTCCGCACGCCATAATGAAGTTGTGGCTCTTGAGCTGGTGCATAACGAGATTTTTGAATTCGGCATCGCCCGTACACATTACGCCCCAGGCATCGCTCTGGAATTTTGATTTATCGTTAAGTCCCGCAATCGTCGCAGAGGGGATTCTGTCGTCTCCGCTGTAGGTGTATACATCGGTTATTACGATAGTACCGCCCTTGCCCGCAACGCCGAATGCGGTGGCTATTTTCTTTTTCGGAGTCTTAACCGTGAGACCGTCGTTTGCGTCGTTTCCGTTGTCGGAAAGATATGCAACGCTTCCCTCATAGCTGTAGTCTGCGGCCATGGACACGGCTGTAAGCAGTGTTGTCATAAGCATTGCCGCAAGAAGGATATGAATAAGCCTTTTCATTTTCATAATATACCTCCTGAATTTGTATCTTGCCGTATACATTTTACACTATAGAAAAAGCACTTGTCTTGTATAATTCGGCTATAATAAAAAAATACGTCAGAGGTCACATATAGACTTCTCTCTTTTTGTGCATCTTAACAACAAGAAAACCGCAGAGAGTTCTCTGCGGTGATTTCGGCTTATTATGTTTAAAGGACAACTCTGAACCGACATCCGCCCTCGGGCAGATTTTCCGCGGATATTTCACCGTCGGTGACGTCAAGAATCTTCTTCACAAGTGAAAGACCGAGGCCGTTGCCCTCCTGCTTATGGGAGGTATCGCCCTGATAGAATTTATCGTACAGGTGCTTTTGCGCCTTGGGGGAAAGTCCCTCGCCGTTGTCGGATATTTCAAATACGGTTCTGCCGTTTTCGGAGGAAAGTCGGATTTTAACCGTGCCACCGTCGGGACTGAACTTTATCGCGTTGCCGATGAGGTTATACCAGATGTGATGCATAAGATTTTCGTTGCCGAAGTAGTCGGTGTCCTCCATTTCGACATCGAATTCTATGTCCTTTTTGGTCCATTCGTTCTCGAACATAAGAATAGCCTGTCTTATCTGCTCGTCAAGGCGGTATTTGCTCTTATTGCCCGAGATTGCCTGATTTTCGATTTTGGAAAGGAGAAGGATATTGCCCACAAGCTCGGAAAGTCTGCCCGTATTGAAGAGGATTTTGTCTATGCACTCGGTCTGCTCCTCCTTTGTCATATCCTCAAAGCCCTGAAGCAGTGTGGCGTAGCCCTCTATTGCGCTGATGGGCGTTTTTATTTCGTGGGACACATTGGAAACAAAGTCGGTCTGCAGTATTTCCGTTGCGCAAAGCTCGTGGGTCATAAGGTTGAAGCCCGAGTAGATTTCCTGGATTTCCTTCATATAAGGAGCCTCCGCCTCAAGTCTTACGGTGAGGTCTCCGTCCGCGACTCTTTCAATTGCACATCGGAGCTTCTTTACGGGTCTGTAAAACAGCTTTGACACAACGGTTGTTGCGATTGCACCTACGATTATGCTGATAATTATAAGCTCAAGAACAACAGGTATATCGAAGGACGGAAAAAAGCTTTTACGGCAGAATTCAAAGAGGTATGCAAGCCCTATGCAGGACAGCATTATAGCCTGCACCGCCACAATCATACGAAGGTCAATCTGCGGTCGTTTTTTTCTTTTGCTTCTGATTTCGTCAAAGGCTTTTCTTATTTCAATGCTTTTCATAACACTTTACCCTTATCGGAGCTTTACTGCCTTGTAGCCCACGCCTCTCATTGTGATAATCTTGAAGTCGGGATTGTCTCTGAATTTTTCACGGAGTCTGCCTATATGAACGTCCACGGTATGGGTATCACTCTCGCTTTCGTAGCCCCAGATGTCGTCCATAAGCTGCTGGCGTGTGAAAATCTTGCCCGCAAAGGACAGCATTTTATAAAGAAGCATAAACTCCTTCTGAGGAAGAACCATACTTCCGCTTTCGTTTATAAGTGTAAGGGAATCGCATTCAAGGATGGTATTGCCGACGGTGAGTCTTCTTTCGTTTATCATTTTGGAGCGGCGAAGAAGCGCCCCCATACGAAGCACCATTTCGTTGACATTAATCGGCTTTATCATATAGTCATCCGTTCCCGAGAGAAATCCCGCTTTCATATCGTCAAAGGCATCCTTTGCGGTAATCATCATAACGGGTGTGGTGTTTCCGAGGTCACGGAGCATTCTTACGAATTCGTATCCGTTCATCACGGGCATCATTATATCCGACAGAATAATATCAAAAAATTCACCGTCAAGAGCCTCAAGCGCTTCCCTGCCGTTGGAAACGCCCTTTATGGTATATCCGTTCTGCATAAGAACGCGGGTGAACAGCTGACGAAGCTCGAAGTCGTCTTCGGCGATAAGGACCTTCATGGGGGAAAACCTTCTTTCTTTGTGAGGATAGGGGGATGTATAATGCATAATGCATAATGCATAATGCATAATTGAATGCACAATTCACAATGCACAATGCACAATTGAGGTTGGAAAGAATGCGGAGCATTCTTTAAAGTTCGCTTGCGAACTTAAGAAGCATTTGCTTCCTTCGTTTGATTAAATTGGGGTTTGTCGGTGCGTTGCACCGAAATGTAAAATGCAAAGTGCAAAATGCAAAATTGGGGTTTATCGGGATGGTTGGTTGCCTTGTGATGTTGCCGTGGATTGGCAACATTACAATGGAATGCAATTGCAATTCGCACCGCAACAGCCACGGAATGAGCCCCCGACCGTGGGTTGGGAGGGGGCGGAGCCGAGTCGCGGGCACCAAACCCCGAAATTAAACCGATGCAAATTGCGCGAAAGTGCCTGTCGGGGCGTCCCGACAAATTCCAATTTACCTTTTTGCACTTTCAATTTTTATTATATCACCCAAAATTAAACAATGCAACAACATAGCATCAATTATTGTTGATAATTGGGGTTTTTTCTCGGTTTTGTTGACTTTTTCCGAAAAGTGTGTTATACTACAAGGGTGCTTGCGGGCACGAATACATACATAATAATAAAGGAGAAATA
The DNA here is from genome assembly GCA_017560085.1 of Clostridia bacterium. GTDB lineage: Bacteria > Bacillota > Clostridia > Oscillospirales > CAG-382 > SIG622. The sequence goes on along the minus strand of JAFYPA010000061.1, from coordinate 16,495 downwards.
TATTATGGAATTCAACTTCAAGGACAAGAGAGTCCTCTTTATGGGCGACAGTATTACCGCACTTTATATGGGCGAGCGCGGATGGCCTAAGTATTTCTGCGAAATTCTCGGTATCGAAAAGCACGCCTGCACCGCTGTTGCGGGCTCTCATTGGTGCGATTATCCCGATACGGTTTACGACGGAAATCCCGTGTTCAAGCACGAGTACAACCCCAACAACACTATGGGCAATCAGGTTGAAAAGCTTAAGATAAAAAAGGCTGAGGGCGACGAGAATTATGCCGATTTCGATATCATCATTATCGCCGTAGGCTCTAACGACAAGATGCCCGAATCCGAGGAAATCACAGACGCACAGTTTGCAAGAGACGGTGTGTTTATTCCTCTTGAGGAGGCTGACAGACTTACCTGGGGCGGCTCTATGAGATACGTCAGCGAGAGCCTTTACGACCTTTATCCCAATGCTACTCAGTTCTTCTGCACCCCCATTCAGGCGGATGAAAAGATTCGCTCCTTCAGAAGCATTCTCAAGAAGGGTGACTTCACAAAGGAAATGGCGGCAAGACTTTCCGTAAGATACGTTGATGCTCTCTACTGCGGTATTTACGGCAGATACGAAAAGTGGCAGGAAAACGGCAGATGCCTTGTTGACGGTCTTCACCCCAACAAGAACGGTGCCATCAAGATGGCGGAGTATATTGCGGCATCCGTCAAGGCACAGCTCATTTAAGGGGCTTTCGTAATGAGTAAAAAAGTATTACACGCCTTCACGGCATCCATTGCAATAGCACTTCTGATTTCGGTAAGGGCTTTTGCTCTTGACATTATTATAGACGGCACGCCCGTAGTCTACAGTGACTCTATGGGTTATCCGTTTATAACGGAGCAGGGCAGAACTCTTGTACCGCTCCGTGCGACAATGGAGGCATTCGGTGCAAGCGTTGACTGGGACGGACAGCGCAACATTGCCATTGTGTCTCTTGACGAAACCACGGTGCTTTGTCCCATTGGCGAGGCCTGCATTTACAGAAACGGAACGAAAATCCCCAACGAGGTCGGTGCGGCGATTATAGACAGCAGAACATATCTGCCAATCCGTGCGGTGCTTGAGGCATTTGATGCCCGTGTCGATTATGACGGAAATGTGCTTGTTCAAAGAGCGGAGCACGCAAGCTTTGTAAAGACTATCGAATCCGCTCCCAAGGGAAGCAAAAACTTCTGGAAGTCGTGGAACAATGCCCTTGCGCTTAAAAATTCCGGCAAATACTCTGAGGCTGCAGAGGCATTCAAGGTGCTTGCTCCCACGCTTATAGCCTACGACGGTCCGACAAACTGTGCGATGCTTTACAATCATCTCGGTTACTGCTATGAGATGATGGGAATGTACGACTACGCCGCTGCGTGCTTTGTCCGTGAGGGCGACTTCTGGGAAAAGGCGGGAGACGAGCAATCCTCCATTGCGGCATACAGAAAAGCGAAATACTCACGCACGACTCTTCAGCTTTTCGCAACCGTATCGGATGAAAAATACAGCGTAAGACCCTCGGACTCTCACAGACTCGTCCCAAAAGCGGGCGCGCTTCTCGGAGTTACTCTCAGACACAGCTCCTATGGGTATATCAATTCCTTCGGGGACAGCATCGGAAAGAAGCTCAGTGCGGGACTTATTTACGGTACGCTTGACGACACGGCGGAGCTTTACGGCGGAATCTACAGAAACGCCGCCGCAGACGGTGCTGTCATTCAGTATGCGCTTCAGCCGAAGAATCTTGCGGAGCTTAAAAGCATTACGGAAAACGATCCCCGTCTTATCCGTATCGCAAAGGATATAAATGAAACGGGAGCGAGCGTATACATCCGCTTCGCCTCCGAGATGAACGAGCCGACCTCCTCTATTTTCACAGAGGACTATGAGCTGTACAAGGAAAAATTCCGTTATGCGGCAAACATATTCCACACCTATGCGCCGAGATGTGCTATGGTATGGTCGCCCAATTTCAGCCCCGAGGACACTATGCATCTTTATTATCCCGGTGACGAATACGTGGATTTTGTGGGCATTTCCGCATATTCCGAGTACCAGCCCGAAACAGACCCGCTCGGTGTCGGGGTTGACAGAAGCAGATTCGGTGAGCTTACGGGCAAGCTTGTTTCGCTTTACGGATACAAGAAGCCGATAATCATTTCCGAGTGCGGAGCGTCCTACAGACATCCCACCACGGGAAACGACATCACGGATTTTGCCACAAGGCAGATAAAGGACTTTTTCACATATCTTCCCATAAAGTATCCGCAGATAGGCACGGTATTCCTTTTCGAGACCTACGATGCATCAGGCAAAAGAGAATTCAGGCTTGAGGAAAATTCTGACTACAGAGAGGCGTTTGTCTCTGCAATAAAGTCGGATTTCTTCCTTTCGTCCCTTACGGATGTATGCGAAAAATACAGCTTTGAGCTCGGCAACAATGTAAGGATACCCGCATCGCAGATTCAGCTTCACTCCTTTGTGAAGACACTTATGGACGATTTTGCTTACGTGGTATACAGAATCGACGGCGTTGATGTGGCAACGGCTTACGCCATTCCGTACACGGTAGGCGTGGATTTCACCACCTATGCGGGAAGGGTTGTAGAGCTTGAGTGTCTTGCCTTTGATTCGAAGGGTGCTCCTTGCGCATCGAGAAAAATACGGCTTACGGTTGAATAAGGTAAAAATTTTCGGGTGTACACGCAGTACACCCGATTTTTTCTGTTTTACACAAGAGAAGTAAGATATTCCTTCGCCGCAAGGATATCACGAAGCTGCTGCTCGCCGCTGATTTCACGCTCGATTATGCAATATCTGTCGTAGCCGATTTCACGGAATTTACGGAATATTGCGGGGAAGTCCACCATCCCCTGCCCTACCGCCTTTTCCTCACCGAAGCGGTGTGGATTTGTGGGGAGGCAACCGTCCTTGCCGTGCATATTGCGGACATACTTTCCGAACACGGTAAGAGCATCTACGGGGTTTCCGAAGCCGTACATAAGTATATTTGCGGGGTCGAAATTGATATAAACATTGCTTCTGCCGACGTCCTCAATAAGAGCCTTCAGGATAATCGGGCACTCGGTACCCGTTTCAAGAAGGAGATTCACGCCCTGAGCCTCGCAGTGCTTGGCGACCGAATCCACGGCTGTAAGCATATCGGCGTACCCCTCAGAAAGAAGGTCATTGGGTATATACCCTGCGTGAATAACGACGTCGGGAATCCCGGCTTTCGAAGCAAACTCAATTGCGCTCTTAAGGTATTTCATCCTCTCGAGTCTGTAAGCAGGCACAGCGATTCCGAGTGTCCGTGCGAGGTATCGTGTATCATACCAGGCAATCTCCGCATCCCTGAATCCCGCAAACTGCGCAGAAATATCAATCCCGTAATACTCCGCCCTGCTCTTTATCTCCTTTGCCGCCTCATCAGTATAAACTTCAGGCTTATAAACCAGCTGGCAGGCATCAAAGCCATTCTCCCGAAGCCTTGAAAACTTCTCGTCGCAATCTGATGGCGCGCTGATAAATGTCATTGTTCCGAATTTCATATTTCCTCCCAAATATTAGTGAATAGTTAATAGTGAATAGTGAATAGTTCAGGTTAATTTGCTGCGCAAATTTGCATTTGATTTAAAATTGCAGAGTACAGATTTCAAGGCGAATACGTTGAATTTTTGATGCAACAATTAAAATTCAATTGAAGAAAGCGAAGCTTTCAACATCAACTATTCACTATTCACTCTTCACTCTTCACTATTTCAAAATACCATTTTCTCATACAGCTCCCTCGTCACCACCATCTCCGCATCAGGATGCTGCTGAAGGAAGGAAGCGGGGGCTATTCTTGTTGCATCCTCAAGACCTATCTTTCTCATAATGCCCCATTGCCACGGGCAGTAGAGGTAGACCTTGAGCTTTTTCACGGAAAGAAGCTGCTTCATTCCGAGGGTGATACAGCGCTTGGGGAACATATCGAGTGCACCGCAGATTTTGTTTGCGCCGTTGTTGGTGATTGTTTCGCGAGCGATATCAAGGCAGCGTGTGCCGATGCTTCTGTATTCCTCGTCGGTGGTTTCGTATTCGGGCGGCTCGTTGAAGGCGATGTGTCCGTTGATGCCGACACCCGTAAGAGAGAGGTCTGCGCCCATTTCCTCGATAAGGGCATCAATTTCGGCTTCCTTACCGGGAATCGGGAAAATTCGCTGACACTCGGGCATCACAAGCTCGGGCTTTATGAGGCTATAGCAGAGTCTGTCCATAGTGGAGCGGAAGCTCAGGACGGAATCCTTTGAGATAAGCTCGCCGTTTTCGTCGAGGTATTCGTCCATATTGACAAACCAGACGGTTTTCAGGCTGATGTTCTCTTTGTTTACAATCTCTGCGAAAATCGGATACTGCTTTATAGGTCCTACGGGGCAGATAATGAGAGTCTTTTCACCCTTTTCGTTCTTTGCCTTGATTGTATCCGCCATTATACGGGCGATTTCCTCGTACATTTCGTCCTCTCTGTCCATTATGCGCAGAGGGATTTTACAGTTTGCTTTGAACTCCTCGGGGGAGCAGGTGTATGTATTGGTCATAAGAGCCTCCAAAAAAATTTTTAGTGAAGAGTGAATAGTGAATAGTGAATAGTTCAGGTTAATTTGCTTCGCAAATTTTCATTTGATTTGAAATTGCAGAGTAAAGGTTTTGAGGTGAAAATGTTGAATTTAAGATAAAACAATTTTAATCCAAATCGAAGAAAGCGAAGCTTTCAACATCAACTATTCACTCTTCACTATTCACTATTCACTTAATCTGTGTGTTCCGTTTTCGACATCCTCAATCCTTATATACTTCTTCTCATCACAAGAAATCTGTGCCGCCTCAAGAACCTTCTGGCATTCCATACCGTGGATGAGCTCGGATGTGTACTGATCCTTTCTGCCGTTTATCATATCAATGAAGGACTTGGACTGGTTGCCCTCATATGTTTCGGGAGGGGTAAGGCTTTCGAACTTTCTTGCCTTTACATCGTCACCGAAGCAGGCCTCTATGCGCTGACCGTGGTCGTTGATGTAGCGGATTCTGCCGTTTTCGCCCATTACATCGAATTCTATTCTGGAATCGATTGTGGTGCAGATTCTTGAAAGGGCTATTGTTATCGGGATGCCGTTCTTTGAAATGCCGTTGATGTTGCACCAGTCGTCGGTTGTTACCTCGGCTATTTCCTCACAGTCCTCACGCATACGCTCCTTGATTTCCGTGCCTCTCTGTGCGAATACTCCGTCGAATTCCTCACCCCAGAATCTTACTATATCCACCATATGTGAGCCGAGGTCTCCCAGTACGCCCGTACCGCCCTTGTTTTTATCGAATCTCCATTCGAGCTTTCTGCCCTCCCAGAGACCGCTGTCCTTGATGCAGGTAACGTAGATGTGGTAAATCTTACCGAGCTTGCCTGATTTTATGATATCTCTTACGTATCTTGTATACTCACGGTATCTCCACGAGAAGCAAACGAATGAAGGCGTGCCTGTTCTTTCGACAGCCTCGGAAAGCTTCTTTGCCTCCTCGAATGTAAGTCCGATGGGCTTTTCAATGCTGAAGGGAAGTCCCGCCTCTATTGCGGCGTGGGCAATTTCGCAATGGACGTGATTTGGTGTGCAGATGTCTATTGCGTCAACAAGTCCGCTTGCGATAAGCTCTCTGTAATCCGTGAACTGTCTTTCCTCGGGGACGCCCCATTCCTTGCCCTTCTGACGGAGTCTTTCCTCATTTATATCGCAAAGAGCATAAACCTCCGCCATATCGGGAATTTCCTTATAGCCGGGAACGTGAGTCCAGGTTGCGATGCCTCCGCAGCCTACTATGCCAACCTTGATTTTCTTATCCATTACAACCAAATCCTTTCATATATTATTATGCGACCTTACAGTAACAATTTACCACAAATTGCTCTTTCTTTCAATGCATAATTTAATACAGATATTGGACTTTCCGAAACAACTATTGACAAACAGCGAATTCGGGTATATAATCGTAAAAAAAGAAACGGAGGCGACAGAATGCGAAAAGTCGTGGAAATAGAAGAGCTTTACGGCAGAGAATTCAATGTCTATGTACAAAACAGTGCAAAGATGTATTGGAATAATCGGTACAAATTCTCCTGCATGGAAACGGGAAAGCCTACGGATATGCTTCTGTTCCTTTCAAGCTCCGCAGGAGTGTATGAGCTTCCCGACGGAAGCACGGTTTATGCTCCGAGAAAAAGCTTTGTCTATGCTCCAAAGGGCATAAAGTACAATTTCAGATGTACGGAAGCGGACGAGGACACCTACAGCAATGTTATCGTAAACTTCATTCTGACAGATATGGACGGAACGGAGATTTCCCTTTGCGACGGTATTATGGTAATGGAGGATTTACCCACGGCGAGGTTTGAGAAGATGTTTCTTGACATAGCCTATGTTTCGGGGCAGAATGTGCGATTCCCCTGCGGACTTCGTTCCTGCCTTTATAAGATACTTGCCGAGCTGTGCAGTCACTATCACACGAAGAACATACTCACGGGAAAATTTCAGGTTATATCCAAGGGTATCATTTATCTTGAGGAAAACGAGGAGCTTGACAAGTCCGTGCGGGACATTGCGGCAATGTGCAATGTAAGCGAGATATACTTCCGAAAGCTTTTCAAGGAATACTCGGGGCTTACACCCGTACAGTTCAAGCTCAACAAGAAGATAGAGCGCGCAAGGCAATATCTTGTTTACGAGGGGAAATCGGTACGGGAAACAGCGGAGGCACTTGGCTTTTCCGAGGTTGCGTATTTTTGCAGGATTTTTAAGGAGAAGACGGGGATTACACCGGGAGAGAGCAGGGAATAAATGCATAATTGGAATTTAGTGGACAGTGGACAAAGCAAATTCGGAATTCCGAATTTGCAATGCAAAATGCATAATGCATAATGCATAATCAATGATGATTCCTTCGGAATCTTCATTTAATTAAAATTCAAATTGGAATTTGGCGCTCTGTTGTGGCGTGTATAGGGGAAGAATTCGAAGAATTCTTCAAAAGACCGCGAAGACCGCTTGCGGTCTTGGCGGTCTTGGAGGTCTTGGTAGGGGCGACCCCGCGTGGTCGCCCGTTACCTCGCCCATTTTGCGATGGTTTGGTTATACAAAAAATTCACCCATAAATCAACATATAATTGGATTTGTGCACCCTCAAGCAATCGTGCAAATTGCTACCATTGCGATTCCTGCCGTGTTATGTTTTTTACAAGGGAGAATCTACGCTCTTACGAAAATATCATTTACCCGTGTATCTTGCCGCAAGATCCATTCTGTTGGTCAGAAGATTGTCTATGCCCATACCGAAGTACAAATCAAACTCCTGCGCGTTTTCCGCGTGGTAAAGATTGCAGTCTATCCCCTCGGAATGAAGTCTGTCGATAAGCTCCTTGTCGAACATTCCGAGCCAGAACTGAACTCTGAAGCAGCCGTACTTCTTTGCCATATCGTATATTCCGATTTCCTGATTGGGAAGCTGAATTGCACATCTTCTTATCTCGGGGGCGACCTTCACCATCCACTCGAGCTCGGACGGGCACGCCGCAAAATAGCAGCTTTCCTCGGCACCGAATTCCTTGATAAGCTTATAAAGCTCACGGATAAGATAGCCATCCTCACCGTGCTCCTTGACGTGGATATTGAAGCCGATTTTGTTTGCGAGAAGCTCGAACACCTCTCTTGCCTCACAGAAGCCTACATCCCAGCCGTGCTCGATTCCGATGTTAAGCCTTTTAAGCTCGTCAAGAGTCTTTTCGCAGAGCTTGCCCGTGCCGTCGGAGATTCGCTCGAGGCTGTCGTCGTGGGAGACTATGAGCTTTTTGTCCTTTGTGAGACGGACATCGAATTCTATTTCGTCGGCTCCCAGAGCAAGGGCTGCCGCAAATGCGGGGAGTGTGTTTTCGGGCATAAGTGCGGATACGCCTCTGTGGGCACAGAATATTTTTTTCATAGCTTTTTTCCTTTGTGTGATTTGTTGACCTTAGAATATCACAGCTTTACTTTTTTGTCAATGTAAAAATGAAAAACACAAGGGAATTCCGTACAATTATCCACTTGAAGCTCAAATACAAGAATATCCGCAAAAAAGTGTTGACAAGAGGGTGCTTTTGTGATAAAATATAATTTATAATTTAAGTAAAAGGACTGAACATAAAATGAACAATTACAAGGATTTTACAAATTACATAAAGCATTTCCCCACCGAGGACGGCTACTTCGGTGAGTACGGCGGCTCCTATCAGGCTGAGGAGCTTATAGAGGCATTCAAGGAAGCGGATCACGCATACGAATCCATCTGCCATTCCGCACAGTTCATCAACGAGCTTCGCAGAATCAGAAAGGAATTCCAGGGCAGACCCACTCCCGTATATCACTGCGAAAGACTTTCAAAGATTTTCGGCAACTGCCAGATTTACCTCAAGCGTGAGGACCTCAACCACACAGGTGCACACAAGCTTAACCACTGTATGGGTGAAGGACTTCTTGCAAAGTTTATGGGTAAGAAGAAGATTATCGCGGAAACGGGTGCAGGTCAGCACGGCGTTGCTATCGCTACAGCGGCAGCTTACTTCGGAATGAAGTGTGACGTTTATATGGGCGAGGTTGACATTGCAAAGCAGCACCCCAATGTTATCAGAATGAAGATGCTCGGTGCAAATGTTATCCCCGTAACAGCGGGACTCAAGACACTCAAGGAGGCTTGTGACGCGGCATTCGAGGCATATCTCAAGGAATACAAGGATGCAATTTACTGTATCGGTACAGCCGCAGGTCCTCATCCCTTCCCCAAGATGGTAAGAGATTTCCAGGCTGTTATCGGCTATGAAGCAAGAGATCAGTTTATGGAAATGACGGGTATTATGCCCGATGCTATTACCGCTTGTGTGGGTGGTGGCTCCAACTCTCTCGGTATGTTCGTTCCGTTCCTGAGCGATCCCGTTGATATTTACGGTATCGAGCCTCTCGGCAGAGGTGCAGGTGTCGGTGACCACGCCGCAACAATGGCATACGGTACAAAGGGTACAATCCACGGCTACAAGAGCTACGTTCTTCAGGATGAAAAGGGCGAGCCCCTTCCCGTATACTCCATCGCCAGCGGTCTTGACTATCCGGGTGTAGGTCCTGAGCACGCATATCTCCGTGACGCAGGCAGAATTCAGTATGAGACTGTTTCCGATGAGGAGGCTATGGAAGCGTTCTTCCTTCTTTCAAGATACGAGGGAATTATCCCCGCAATCGAGTCCGCTCACGCAGTTGCATTTGCTATCCGCTATGCAAAGCAGCATAAGACAGGCTCTATTCTTGCTTGTCTTTCCGGCAGAGGCGATAAGGATATCGACTACGTTTACGAAAAGTACGGCTGTGGCGAAGGCTTCAAGCTTGATTACGATATTTAATTCAAAAATAAAAATAAATTTCCGAGGCTGTCAAGGTCTCGGATTTTTGTTAAAAGGAGCAGAATATGAAAAAGGTACTTTTAGATTCGTCACTTAATTACTACAAGGCAAACCTCCACGGACACACCACGGAATCGGACGGTGTTATGACCCCTGCGGAGGTTAAAAAGCTGTATAAAAACGAGGGCTACTCGGTTATAGCCTTTACCGACCACGAGCATCTTATTGACAACTCATACCTTAACGACGACGGCTTCATCGCCCTTACTGCCTGCGAGGTGGCAATAAAGGAATTCCCCACAATGTCAACTCTTGTCAAGACGGATATGAAGGTGTGTCATCTGAATTTCATTTCAAAGCGCGCGGACAATGTTGATACGCCCTGCTACAGCTCGGTTTACGATCATTTCTGGAATGAGGGCAACAAGGACAAGATAGTTCATTCCTGCGGTGAATACGAAAGAGTTCACTCGGGAGCGGGAATATCAGAAATGATTGACATTGCGAATAAAAAGGGATTTCTTGTAACCTACAACCATCCAAGATGGTCGCTTGAGAATGCAACGGACTATCTCGGTTACAAGGGACTCTGGGCGGTTGAGATATACAACACAGCCGTTAACCGTGACGGCATTTACGAATACGATATAAACATTATGGACGATTTCCTCCGAAAGGATATGCCTATCGGCTGTGTTGCGGCGGACGACAGTCACAACAATGCGCACCTTTTCGGCGGATGGGTTATGATTAACACGGACGATTTCACCTATGACGGAATTATAAGGGCACTTGAGAGCTACAATTTCTATGCTTCGACGGGTCCCGAAATAAAGAGTCTTGTCATTGAGGACAACAAGGCAATTCTGACCTATGTCGGTGGCGAATATGCGACAATCTCCTGTAGAAGCAGACGCTCGAAGCTTATAAAAGCGGAGAATGCGGACGGCGAGAATGTGGCGGTATTTGATATTCTTCCCGACAAGGACGGATATGTCAGATTTGATGTTGTTGACGGCAAAGGAAGGCGGGCGAATACCAATGCTTATCTTTGTGCGGATATTTTCGGCAATTGATTCAGCTGTGGTTACAGGCTTTACGGTGCATAAATACAAAGTAAAAAGGGACGGCTCTCGGGTCGTCCCTTATGTTTTTATCGGATTTTGTCGGTGGATTAAAGCACAACGAGCTTTCCTTCATCGGCGGAGGCGTGGATTGCCTGCATAATTTCCGTAAGGTGTCTTGCGTAGTCAAGGCTTACGATGTAGGGCTTGCCCTTGAGCGTGTCCGCAATCATTGTGTAGATGGAATAGTGGTCACCGAAAATTTTGCCCTCGAGGGTGATGTTTGTCTTTTTGGTTTCGGTTGTGCTTCTGTAAACGGTGGGGTCGTCTGCCTCGGGATAGGAGATTTCGTGGATTTCCATCTGATTGCCCTTGACATAGATTGTACCCTTGTCACCCTGCACTACCCAGTTGGGAAGGTAGTCGGAGATGATATTGTGGTCAACCTGAACGATAACACCGCTTTCGGTGGTCATCATGGAGCAGAACATGTCGTCCGCATCACCGGGGTTGATAATCTGTCTCTTATGTGCGTATACCGTCTTGAATTTTTCTCCCACGAGGCACATAGCCTGCTCTACTATATGGGGTCCCCAGTTATTGAGATATCCGCCCGCATACGCCTTGAGTGTCTGCCAGTCGCTTCTCTTGCCGAAGGTCATCTGTGCTCTGTAAACTCTGAACACCTTGCCGATAGCACCGCTTGCGATAACCTCCTTGAGCTTTACGACATCCGCACCGTCGTGGCAGGGAATGAAGGGCATAACGATAACATTGTGCTTTTCAGCCTCGGTGATAATCCAGTCAGCCTCGTCGGTTGTGATAGCCCACGGCTTTGTTATAAGTACATTCTTGCCCGCTCTTATAAAGTCGAGAGCGATGGCGGTATGTGTGTAGCTGAAGGTAAGAACGATAGCAAAGTCGAAGTCCTTGCTGTCAAGCATTGTGTGGTAGTCAGTGTACTTCTTTGCGTTGGGGAATCTCTGCGAATACTTATCGAGAGCCTCTGTGTTTACATCGCATATTGCCACTACCTCGAATTCGGGATGCTTTTCAAGTACCGGTGCGTGAAGGTCGTTTGCCGTTCTTCCGCAACCGATTACCGCTGTTTTGATTGCCATGATTTTTTCTCCTTGTATTATAATTGTTTAAACGAGGTCTGCATCCGACCTCTTTTTATTTACTTAAGATTTGACTTCAGAAGCGCAAGTGCCTTCTTCATGCTCTCAAGTCCGTTTCCGTTCTTGGACTCAAAGGACACCGTACCGTCATAGCCGATTTTGTTGAGGTTTGCAAGGACTGTCTTTATATAGTCGCTGTAGCCGTCCTCGGGCATTATTCTCTGAAGCTCCGCTATGTGGATGTGCTTAAGAGCATCGGCGTACTTTATAACATCGTCTGTGTTGTCGTTGTTGGTCATCATGTGGATTGTGTCCGCAAGAAGCTGAATTCTCGGGTGATTTGCTTCCGCAACCACTCTGTAGCCGTCTGCGAGGGTGTTGATAAAGTTGCAGGCATCGGCACGAAGAGGCTCCATTACCACGGTGATATCATACTTCTCGCACATAGGGATAATGGCTTCTCTTACCACCTCGCCGATATGTGCGTAGCCCTCCTCAAGGGTGGTGCTCTCGTCAAGTGCTCTTGCGGGGGCTGAGCCGAATACTACCTTTTTTGCTCCGAGCCTCTGACATCTTGCAAAGGTCTTTTCAAGATATGCACGAATCTCGTCAAGGCTTCTGTCCTTGCCAGTAACTCTTATGGTTTTCGGGAAGAGTGCACAGCAGCAATCGCAGGCAAGGTCAAGCTCAGTAAGTGCTGTGCAAAGCTTTTCGAATTCCTCGTCGGAAAGTGACGACACAAGCATTGCACGCATTTCGACATAGTCAAAGCCTGCGTCCTTTATGGTTTTTATAAGCTCATAGTCAACCTCGGTTTTAAGTGGGGTTGAAAATTCTTTGCAAAATCCGTATCTCATAGTTGCTCCTTTCGCATTCAGGCTTTAGGTCCGTGATATTTTATAAGCTTCATTCTGCCCTTTACGGTGAACGGCTCGCAGGATGCGGAAATAAAGAACTGACATCCCTTTTTAACCTCGATGCCGTCTATTATGCCCTCTCCGTCAAGGACGTAAATTCCGTAAAAAGCTCCGTCGGGACTGAACTCTCTTTCGCCGTCGATATTGATTTCGTAAAGGCTGAACATTTCCGTGCTTCTGCTGTCGATAAGGGTGTCACCGCACCTTTGGATTTTCCATCTTTTTGCGGTTTCCTCCATTGTGTAGCCCGTGTAGTCGAAGCAGTCGAACATTTTATCAAAGCCAAGACCCTGATGGCACATAAAGTCGGCAACCTCTCTTCCCGAGGGAGTTACCTTTTCCGTTCTTACGGTATAGTCGGTGGGCTCCTGAATTTCAACAAGGAAGCATCCCGCACCTATTGCGTGGGGTATTCCGCCCTCAATAAGGAAGGTATCGCCGGGATTTACCTCGAATTTGTGAAGGCACGAGAGCATTTCGGAAATGTCCTGTCTATCGAAGATATCCTTCCATTTCTCTCTTGTGATGCCTTCCTTGAAGCCGAAGTAGATGCAGGGCTTTTCGCCGTTGATTTCACGCCCTGAGACGATATACCAGCATTCGGTTTTGCCGAACTCCGAGTCAAACAGAATCCTTGCCTTTTCCCTTGTGGGATGCACCTGAATTGTAAGTCTTTCCGCAGAATCGAGAAGCTTTACAAGCACGCCCGGTGTTGCACCGAATTTTTCCGTGTGAGCCTTACCGAGGCATTCGACGGTGTTTTCCGCGATAAGGTCTTTAAGGGAAATATCCGTGCCCTCGATTATGGAAATACCCTCGACAATATGCTCTCTTCCGCTGTTGCGGGCTGTGACTGTGGACATAATCCATTCCTCGGGGAAGTTGGTGTCCACGGCATTTTCGTCACCGTGAAGCTGACCGATAAGCTTTCCGCCGATATATGTACGCCACGCCGAGGCACGGGAGAGCTTTATCGGTCTTTTAAGGTTTATACTCATATTTATCTTGTCTTGTCTTCGTTTGCGAAGTCTCTTACGGTGCCCGTAGGTCTGTGGCTGAAGTTAAGTCTCTTAAGACCTGCTTCCTTGTCGGGCATAAAGTCAATCCACATATAGTGCATATGTCTGTCTCCCGTAACCTCAACGCCGTGGTTTGAGCCGAGCGGGATATGCATAATGATATTGCCCTTCATATTGATTTTCTCGTCGTCTATGATTACTTCCATATCGTTTTCGGGGAAGCTGAAGAAGAACTGGTCGAGCATGGGATGTGCGTGAGGACGGACAAGGTCATAGCCGTAGGACTCAACGGAGCCGATGGTGAAGCGAGGGAGCACCTCGTGAGGAATCATCATACGGCTGATGGTCTTCTCGCTCTTGTTGGGGTCAATATACTGAATTGATTCCTGATAGGGAACAACAACGGGGAATTCTGTCTTGTATTCCTTTAAATCCTCCTCGTCACCGGGTGCTTCATCCCACTGGATTTCGAGAATCTGCACATCGGTTTTAGCGGAGATTACAAGCTCCTTGTCGGGTGCGGGAACGAATGTTGTTCTGCCGTCAAAGTCAAAGCCCTTGCCGTCTGTTTCAAACTTTGTATTGCCTTCGATGAGGATAAGGATATGATAGTATCCGCAGTTTGCTTCAAGTGTAAGTGTACTTCCCGCCTCAATTGTATGGTGTACGGGATGCGCACCGGGAATTTCGCCCTTGCAAAGCTCGATGCTTCTGTTGCCTTTAACTGATGTGTCTACTTTTTCCATTACTACGTTCATGATAGGGTCTCCTTTATGGTTTTATTTTTTGATTTTTATTGTGGGGGGGATATAGAATGCATAATGCATAATGCATAATGCATAATCGAGGTTGAAAAGAATGCTGAGCATTCTTTAAAGTTCGCTTGCGAACTTAAGAAGCATTCGCTTCCTTCAATTTAATTAAATGAAGATTCCGAAGGAATCAACATCAACTATTCACTATTCACTATTCACTCTTCACTATTACTTCAATCCGCTTGCGGATTTACTGCCAGTACTCTGTCAACAACGAGCTGTCTGAACTCGGGGGAGAGCATCGCAAAGAATGCCGTGAAGCCCGTGACTCTTACTACGAGGTCGGGGTATTTGAACGGGTCCTTGTGTGCTTCAAGTATCTTTTTTGCGTCTATTATGTTGATGTTGAGAAGCGTGTTGCCCGTGTCCATTATGGTTTTTATCATTGCCGCCATTTTGTCTATGCCCTCGGCGTCGTTTACTATGCCCGGGTCGAACTCAAGCTGTACGGGCGCACAGTTGCCGTAGCCGGGCTGTATCATTCCGATGGAGTTGCACATTGCGGATACTGCGCCGTCGTGTCTAAAGCCTCCGTTGGGGTTTGCGCCGTGGTTTATCGCTTCGTATGCTTTTCTGCCGTTGGGTGTTGCGGATACTGTTTTTCCGAGTCCCAATGTGTTTGACCAGGAGAAGAAGCCGGGGATGAAGTTTATTCCGGGGTGCTGATTGTTGAGGTCTCGGACAAGTGCGGTATAGAGGTCGCTTATTCTCTTTGCCCACTTATCGCCGATTGTGTCGCCTCCGCAGTAACGCTCGCTGTTCTGCATAAGGAGTCTTATGTACTCGCCGTCCTTGCCCTCGAAGTTTTCCTTCATATGGGAGGTGATTTCGCTATATGTGAGCTTCTTTTCGGTATCGATTCTCTGCTCCAGCGCCGCAAAGCTGTCTGCCGCAACTGCGATTCCGCTTCCGTCAACGCACATATTATAGTAGTTCGCACCGCCGTCCGTGATGTTTACTCCCTTTTCTATAAGTCCGTGCTGGAAGAGGTTGAGGATAAGCTCGGGCTGAGATTTTGTCTGATATTTCAGATGGTGCATTATGCCGTTGCCCGTGGCGTCAACCGCTGTCTTCAGATGTGATTTGTAATATTCAAAGAGCTTTTCCGCACTCGGCTCGGATTCCTTTTCAAGCATTTCGTAGTATGCTACCTCAAACACCTTTGCAAGGTTTATTTTGACGGTATCGTTCATTGTGTACTCCATACCGGGAATGCACATCCAATGACAGCCCGCCGCAACTCGCTTTCTTGCAAGGGAAAGAGGATATCCGCATCTCATAAAGCCTTCCGCAAGTGCGCTGTCGGAGGAATATCTCGGCCACCCCTGCTTGTTCTTGAAGAGGTATGCAACGGATTTTCTGAAGAATTCCTTATCAAGTCCGTCGTGAACTCTTATTGTGAGGTTGCAGGCGATATTGATTTTATCCGCCGCTTCAAGGCAGAGGTAGGATATTTTCGATGTCATATCCTTGCCGTTTTCGTCGGGTCCCGCAAGCTGGAAGTATCTTGAATCCTGAAGGAACAGACACGCAAGGTAGAACACAGCCTCGTCGTCGGTGAGTATGCCCTTTTCCACATCTCTTTCGTAGTAGGGACGGAGCATTTCGTCAAGCTGACCGCCTGCGCTTCCTCTGTTGTAGGTACGGGAGAGCATACTGAACCAGCACATCCACTGCACCGCCTCACGGAAGGTTTCGGGCGGCTTTTCCGCTGTGTTTTCGTTGACTCTTGCCATTTCAAGAAGGTTTTTCTTAAGGTCGGGATTGTTCTCCCTTTCGGCAAGCTCATATATTTCCGCGGAGCATCTCTTGAGGAAACGGATTATCGCTTCCACAACCGCAATTTCGCTGTCGTAGAATTCGTGGTGTGTTTCGTCGTGCTTTTCACGGCATTCACGAAGCTTCTCGAGTATTCCGCCCCAGCCGAGGTCAAAGCCTATCTGCAGGTCGGGTGTGAAGTGGTGACAGTTGTCTATGCCCGAAATTATGTTGTACTTATCAAAAAGCACCTTCAGCTCATCAAAGGGATAAGACGGATTCCACTTGCAGGTAACGGGACGGAGTCTTTCAAGGAAAAGGA
>JAFYPA010000060.1 GCA_017560085.1 Clostridia bacterium | reverse complement strand
TGTACCACCCTGTGGAATAGTAATATCACTGATAATCAACTTATCGCCCTCTTCCGCTGCACTTGAAAACTTCCTTGGGGCTTTATTGCTTGATACTCCGAGGCTCTTATAAACCTTTTCAATCTGCTCCTTCATTCGGATTACACAGTCTGTTTCCATCGCTTCACCCTTGACAATATCCTCTGCCAGTGCTCTGCAATTCGGTGCACCGCATGAGCCGCAATCAAGATGAGGAAGCTTTTTCATGAATTCCTCAATCTCGTTCATTTTGCGAAGTGCCTCTCCCCTGTCGGAGTCAAGCTGTGCAACGGGTCTGTATGATACGGAATCAGACCACATAAAGCTTTCGGGAACTCCTCCGTTTGCATCGTTGACATCAGCACCCTTGTCGGGCTTGTTCTGCGCAACGGGAAGATATCTACGGAGATTATGAAGCCTTGCCTTTGCGATAAAGGGATTTTCAACGGTAAGAGTACCGCCTACACAACCGCCGCTGCAGGCATTAAGCTCAATAAATTCAACATTGGAAAGCTTATCGTTTTCAAGCTGGTCGAGTACGTCTATTACATTATCAATACCGTCCGCGGCAAGATATCTGTCATTGAACAGCGACGAAGCCTCACCGCCCGAGCCTGCCCAGCTGACACCTACGACACCAACCTTGCAAAGCGGAAGCGGATTATCTATTTTGCCGAGCTTATTGAGTATATTGAAGTAAAGCTCGGATATGGAAAGCACGGCTGTAACGGCACTCTTGTCAATACCGATGGGATTTTTGACATAGCTTACCTTTGCGGGACAAGGTGAAATGAAGAATACTCCCACATCCTCAGCAGTGAACTCGGGGTGAGCCTTCAGTGCCTCCTCCCTTGCCATCTGTGCCGCAATTTCTATAGGCGGAAGCATAGGCAAAAGGTTGTCTACAAGATACGGGAATCTTACACTTATAAGCCTTGCGATAACGGGACAGGCTGAGCTTATAATCGGCTTCTGTGCATTTCTGCTGTTAAGATAGTATCTTGTGTAAGCGGAAACAAGCTCGGCGGCTCTTGCAACCTCGAATACATCATCAAAGCCGCACTGAAGTATTGCCGTAAGTATGTAATCTATGTCGTCAATGTTGTCAAACTGACCGTAAAGAGCGGGTGCAGGCAGAGCAATCTTCCACTTGTAGCCTTCTATTTCGGGAATCTTGTCGTATATCGCCTTTTTAGCCTTGTACGGGCATTTTCTTATACATTCACCGCAGTCAATACAAAGCTTTGAATTTATGACCGCGTGTCCGTTTCTTATTCTGATCGCCTCCGTCGGACAGTGCTTAAGGCAGTTTGTGCACCCTTTGCACTTTGAAACGTCAAGCGATACGGAATGAATGAATTCCTTCATATATATCACTCCTTTCCGTGAGGAGAAATAATGCTTTTATATTATAAATCTTATACGTTAACCGTCATATAAACGGTAGTACCGACACCCACCTCGGACTCAATACGCATATCATCCGTGTAGCGCTTCATATTGGGAAGACCCATACCTGCACCGAAGCCGAGTGAGCGGATGTTGTCAGGCGCTGTGGAATATCCCTCCTGCATTGCAAGGGAAATATCCGCAATACCCGGACCCTTGTCGGCAAGTATTATTTCGATTTTATCGGGATAAACATTAACCGTAGCCTCACCGCCGTCCGCGTGGATAACCATATTGATTTCACCCTCGTACATAGCAATGGAAACACGCCTTATCGCCTCGGGCGGAAATCCCATCTGACGGAGCGACTTCTTTACGGCAACGGATGCCTCACCTGCAGAGGTGAAGTTTTCGCCGTCAACATTATATTTAAGTACAACAGGCTCGCTCATGATGTAATAACACTTCCTCCCTCAAGACCGTTCATATAAAGCTTACCGCAGGCAACATACATTCTTTCATCTGTTGTAAGAATTGCAATTTCCATGCTTTGCGCAAGCTCTATTACATTCTCCGTGGGCTCCTTGCCTCTTACAAAAACGATACACTTGATGTCCATCATTTCCGCAGTTCTTATAACCTGAGGATTTACAAGCCCCGTAAGAAGCACGGCATTGTCCTTTACAAAGGCGAGAACATCGCTCATCATATCACTGCCGCAGGCGGAATTCACCTCGGTCTCCAGAAGGTGCTCACAGCAAATAACCTTTGCATCAAGCAATTTCTTGATTTTACTAATCTTCATTGAATATTTCAACTCCTTCAATGTTTAACATTGGAAATATTATATCACATCATTTTATAAATGTAAATACCTACAAATATAAATCGTCATTTTTGACCGATATAACGGCATAAACTTGTGCAATTCAGACAATGACAGATTAATATTTTTACTCAAATTTGGGTAAATACTTGATTTTCACAAAAGTATGTGTTATAATAACACAGAATGAAAGGAGATGATAAAATGACAGTAAAGGAACTGTGTGAAAGGCTTTCATTAAAGACGGTCTGTGAGGCCGAGCCTGACAGAGAGATAAACGGTGCTTATACCGGAGATTTACTCAGCTGGGTTATGGGCAGAGCAAAGTCGGATAATGTATGGATTACAATTATGTCAAACGTAAATGTGGTAGCGGTTGCCTCTCTTTGCGATGTTTCGGCGGTTATTCTTGCGGAAGGTTGCGCTCTTGATAAGGACGCAGAGGAAAAGGCGAAGATGCAGGGAATCAATATATATACCTCAGAGCTTGCCTCGTATGAGCTTTGTGCGGAAATTTCAAGGCTGATATAATCGGGTGTCTGTTATGAAGCTGTATTATGATATGCACATTCACTCCTGCCTGTCGCCCTGTGCGGATAACGATATGCTCCCCGCAGATATTGCTGGTATGGGAGCTCTGAACGGGCTGAATGTTATGGCTCTTACCGACCATAATTCCTGCGAGAACTGTCCCCCGTTTTTTGAGGCCTGCGAGTTTTACGGGATAATCCCCATTGCAGGTATGGAGCTGACCACAGCCGAGGATATACATATTGTTTGCCTTTTCCGTGACCTTGGCTCTGCAATGGAGTTTTCCGACTTTGTGTACGACAGAATTCTGCCGATAAACAACAATCCCAAGATTTTCGGTGACCAGATTGTTGCGGACACAGACGGACAGACGGTAAGGACTGTTGAAAGGCTTCTTATAAGCGCGACGGATATTCCCGTTGATGAAGTCCCCGCCCTTATTAAAAGATTCGGCGGCATATGCTATCCTGCGCACATAGACAGAGAATCAAACGGTATTATTTCCATACTCGGTGACATTCCGCCCGAGCCCGGTTTTACCTCGGCTGAGCTTCACGACAACAGCAGGATTGACGAATACAAAGGTAATTACCCAATAACGGAGAATTATACCTTTGTTTCAAGCAGTGACGCACACTCGCTTTCCGCTATAAACACGGACATAAACTGTTTTGAATTTGACGAGGAATTTGATAATAACAAGGCTGTTATTGACAGAATATTCGCACTTTTATCCGAATGACAGCATTCGGGCACGTTGGTATCACCAAAATGTTGTGTCTTTTCTGTTAATATTTGGTTTTTCATACGAATTTCTCCAAAATACCCGTTTTTGATGTTGACAAAAATACTTAATTGTTGTATAATACTGTTGTTATGCTGTGTGGTTATATAAACAAAGATTGTTAAAAAAACGACAATCTCTGATTACCTACTCACACAATAGCAACATAAAAATTTGCGGTAATACCGCAGGGAGGTTATAAAAATGAAAAAAAGACAGACAACTGTCACTTTCAAGGGCACAAAAGAGCAGGAAGAAAAGCTCCTTGCTGTCATTGAAAAGTACAAGGGAGTTGCCGGCTTCATGATGCCCATACTCCAGGAAGCACAGGGCATTTACGGTTATCTTCCGATTGAAGTTCAGAAGATCATCGCTGACAACACCGGTGTTTCTCTCGAAGAAATCTACGGTATTGTATCCTTCTACTCACAGTTTGCACTTAACCCCAAGGGTGAGGTTGCAATTGCTGTATGTCTCGGTACTGCATGCTACGTTAAGGGCGCACAGGATCTCGTAGACAGAATCTCTCTCCGTCTCGGTATCAAGGACGGTGACACAACCCCCGACGGAAAGTGGTCACTTACTGCAACCCGTTGTATCGGTGCCTGCGGTCTTGCACCCGTACTCACAGTTAATGATGAGGTT
Source organism: Clostridia bacterium (assembly GCA_017560085.1). GTDB lineage: Bacteria > Bacillota > Clostridia > Oscillospirales > CAG-382 > SIG622. Next base: position 1,337 of record JAFYPA010000060.1, on the reverse strand, counting down.
TACGGCAGACTCAAGAAGGAAGACATCGACGGCATTCTTGCAAAGTACGAATAATTTCAAGCTCAGTTCTTCCATTTAGTAAAGAGGGAGAAGCCTTATGAAGGAATTATCACTCAATATTCTCGATATTTCACAGAATTCTCTCAAGGCGGGAGCGAAAAACGTTTCTGTTATTCTTGATGAGGTCTCAAAGGAAAATACTCTTATTATGACAATAACCGACGACGGCTGCGGTATGAGCGAGGAAACGGTACGTAATGTTACTGACCCGTTCTGCACCTCAAGAAAAACCCGCAAGGTCGGTCTCGGTATTCCCCTTTTAAAGCTTGCCGCAGAGCAGACGGGTGGTTATATTGAAATTTCGTCAAGGCACGAAAGCGATTATCCCGACTGTCACGGTACTACGGTCAAGGCTGTATTCGGAACGGACAGTATTGATATTGCTCCTCTCGGAGATATTATTTCAACTCTTATTGTTATAATCCAGGGTCACCCCGATGTTGATTATCTGTTCAGACACACAAAGCCCACGGGCGAGGTTGTTCTTGATACAAGAGAAATGCGCGAGGTGCTCGGTGACGGTATTTCCCTTGCCGACTTTGAGGTGCTTGAATGGATGAGAAATTATCTGGAAGAAGCGTATTCGGAAATTAAGTAATTTAACACTTGTAAATTAAATATTGCGTAATTTCGCAATAAACATATTATCGGAGGTAATTAAAGTGAAAAGTTTAGCAGAACTTAAAGCACTCAGAGACAAAATGCAGAACAGCGTTAACCTTCGCGAGGATACTGAAGGCGGTATGCGTGTCGTTGTAGGTATGGCTACCTGCGGTATCGCAGCAGGCGCAAGACCTGTTCTTTCCGCTTTTGTTGAAAAGGTTGCAGAAAAGAAGATTGAAAATGTTATTGTTACTCAGACAGGCTGTATCGGCATCTGCCAGTATGAGCCCGTTGTTGAAGTATTCGACGGCAAGGAAAAGACTACTTACATTAAGATGACCGCTGAAAAGGCTGCAGAAGTTATTGAAAAGCACATCATCGGCGGCAAGGTTGTTACCGAATACACTATCGGCGCAGCTAAGTAATATAAGGAGGAAAAATAAATTATGTTTCGTTCACACGTATTGATTTGCGGCGGTACAGGTTGTACTTCCTCCAAGAGCCCTGAAATCAAGGCTTTAATGGAAAAGGAGCTTGCTGCCAAGGGTCTTGAAAATGAAGTAAAGATTGTTACAACTGGTTGTTTCGGTCTTTGTGCTCTCGGCCCGATTATGATTATCTATCCCGAAGGAACATTCTACAGCATGGTAACTCCCGAGGACGTTCCCGAAATC
>JAFYPA010000059.1 GCA_017560085.1 Clostridia bacterium | reverse complement strand
TGTCGGTGAGGTTTGTTCACCCTCTAATCATCGTGTAAATTGCGATTATTGCGATTCCTGCTACCCCTCATCAGTCAGCTTCGCTGACAGCTTCCCCCTCGTGGGAAGCCATTATAGCGCGCCACTAAACAATAGCGAAGGCGGCACAAACAAGCCTTCCCCCCCGGGGGGAAGGTGTCGCCGTAGGCGACGGATGAGGGGAATTGCTCCCCCACAAACCCCAATTTATTTTTTCAAACACGAGTGGAGCCAAATAGTCAAATTTTTTGCCGAGCTTTTTTCTAAAAAAGCGAGTCGCCGAAGGCCTCCCGTAATCATTTCCCCCTCTGCAGAGTGAAGTTGAATTGGCTGTATTGGCCTTCTTCGGATTCTGCCCAGATGGATTCGGAGTGGGAGGAGAGGATGGTTTTGACTATGAAGAGTCCGAGGCCGACGCCGGATTTGTCGAGGCCTCTGGAGGGGTCGGATTTGAAGAAGCGGTCGAAGATGTAGGGGAGTTCTTCTTTTTTCATGCCCTTGCCGGTGTTGTAGATTGAGATTAAATATTTGCCGCCCTCGTGCTTTTTGACACCGATTTTTATTGTTCCGCCCTCGTCTGTGAATTTTATTGCGTTGTGGATTAGGTTGTATGCTACCTGATGAATGCCGTCACTGTCGGCGAAAACCATGCATTTGTCGTCGCAGGGGTCGAATTCTATTTCCAGATGCTTTTCGTCTATCTGCTTTTCCATTGAGATGAGTATAAGACGCAAAAGCTCGCAGATGTCGAAGTCCGCCTTGGTGAACTTGCGCTCGCCCGACTGAATTCTCGTAAGGTCGAGCAGCGTGCTTACAAGCCTTGACAGCCTGTGGGTTTCGGCGGATACTATCCTCAGATAATACTCCTGCTTTTCGGGCGGTATAGTGCCGTCGAGAATGCCGTCCACAAAGCCCGCTATGCTGGTCATCGGTGTCCTCATATCGTGGGATACACTTCCGAGGAAGCTTCGCTGGGTTATTTCCTTTTCCTTTACCTCGCGGGACATCTCGTTGAAGGCAGAGGCAAGGTCGGCTATTTCGTTGTCAACACCGTCCTCGGGAACCTTTATGTCGTAGCTTCCGACAGTAACGCCCTTCGCCGCCTTTTCCATTATCCTCAGAGGTGATACTATTCTTTCACATATGAACGCCGCTACTACTACCGCCGCTATGGTTATCCATAAAAAGGACATCACAAGGGTCTGTATGAGCCCGTGCATAAAATCTATTACGGGACTTGTCGGCGCACTGGCGAGAACTATGCCGTCTACATTTCCGTCCCCGTCCCTTATCGCCGTCGCTCCGTTGACCGCGGTCTGCGAATAAAATCCGTGCAGATTGCTCATCCTGAGTGAGCCGCTCGTGCTCTCGTGACTGAGCTTTCGCATAACCTCGGGGGAAAGATACAGCGTCTTTCCGCTGTCAAGCTCCTCGGGAATGCTGGAAAATTTTACGTTTCCTATCCTGTCGGTTACCACTACCGCTATGCCGTTCGTGGTCGCTACGTTTTCTACCGCTCCGCCTATCTTTTCGGGATAGTTTTCAAGCGCTCCGTCAAAGTCCTGATAGGTGAAGCCCTCTATTTCCGTTACAATGTCCGCAACAAGACTCGCCGAGCCGTCTACCGCCTTGTGCCTTGTGTTCAGAACGAAGTTCATTATCGCGGAGCTTATGATTACCGCCAGAAGCAACACCACTATGGAAATAAGAAGCGCAAAGGCGGCAATATATTTCGCTCGGATGCTGCCGAGAATGTTAAGCTTTTTGTATCTCGATACAGGTGCCTTTTCGCTCATAGTGTCACTCCTTACTTTTCTTGTACCTTATATTTTACTACAAGAATTGGGTATTAGTCAATAGGTAACACAAAAAATTCCGCAATTTACTTCAATTTAATCAAAAAAAGCGATTTCCCACGGGGGACATGGCGGAATTATAACCGCCCGTTTACTTTCTTTGCTTCAGTTTTCATCTTCTTTGCTTGAAATATTCATATATATAAACTATAATTGAATATAATAAGTAAACACCGCTCACCGAATCGGGCGGTAAGGCGAAGGCGTAAAGGAGGCGACGTATGAAAATCCAGTCGGGCGAAACCCGTGAAAAGCTGATTGTTGCGGCAATTGCGGAAATGCAGGAGCACGGAATTTCCGACTTCTCCATAAGACGCGTCGCAGAGCGCTGTGAGGTTTCCAGCGGTGCTCCCTATAAGCACTTCAAAAGCAAAAGTGACCTTGTTCTCGAATCCATCCGCTATATCAACCGCAAATGGGGCGACGTTCAGTACGAGGTTATAAAAAAATGCGGTAAGGACCCGAGACAAAGGCTTGTGGAAATAAGCATAGCCTACGTCCGCTTCCTCTGCTCGAATCCCGCTTATACCTCGGTGCTTATGCTGAGCGACAATTCCCTTGAGCCCGAGCAGCTTACGGAAAAGGCTATGATAAGCACCTTTACCGAAAACATCATCACCGACTACTGCAACAGCGTCGGAATGAATGACCGCGACAGAATCCGCAAAACATACGCAGTGCGCTCCTTCATCCTCGGAGCGGCGTATATGATAAACTCGGGCGTTTTCGAGGACAACGAGAAAAGCATCGAGCTTGCAAGATATTGCATTGAAAGAGAATTCGACCTTGACTGACAGGGCGGATTCAGGCTATCCGTTTTAAAAAAGGAGCTATCCCATGACAAGAACATCACTAAAGGACAGAATACTTCCGAAATACACAAAGGGCGAGGAAATCTTCAATATGGTAACCCACATCGTGGGCGGTGCGCTGGGTATTGCGTGCCTTGTGCTGTGCGTTGTGTTTTCCTTCCTCGACCACGACCCCTATAAGGTTGTCGCTTCCTTTATCTACGGCTTTTCCGGTGTTATACTTTATACGATTTCAAGTATATACCACGGTCTTTCACCCAAGGCGGATATCGCTAAAAAGGTGCTTCAGATTATCGACCACTGTGCGATTTTCATTCTCATTGCGGGAACATATACTCCCATTACCCTCTCCGCCATGCGTGAGGTAAGCCCTGCCCTTGCGTGGGTTGAGTTCGGCTTTGTGTGGGGGGCTTCCGCTCTCGGTATCGTGCTCAATGCAATTGATATAAAGAAGTACAAGAAGTTCTCCATGATCTGCTACCTTGTTATCGGCTGGTGCGCGATTCTTACTCTCAAGACCATTATCGAGGCTATTACCATTACGGGATTTATGTTCATTCTTCTCGGCGGGGTTTCCTATTCCATCGGTGCGATTCTTTACAGCACGGGTCACAAGAAGGGACTTAAGTATATGCACTCCGTGTTCCATATATTCGTGGTTTTCGGTACGGTGCTTCACTTCTTCGGAATTTTCTTCTATGTTATTTTAAGATGATTTGCGGGGCAGAGCCGAGGCTCTGTCCTTTTTATTTTGCCCGACTCTTTACAAAATCAAAAATATGTGTTAGAATAAAATTACAACGACCCCGCAAAATAATAACAGCTTTCTACGAGGTATAAAAATTTGAAAAAGAAAAACAGAAATAAATCAACTCCCCCCATCCCCTCTCCCGCCCCGAAGGCGGAAAGCACCGAGCAGACGGACGGCATCTGCGAGGATGTTTCGGAAATCCCCGAAAGCCTTGCCGAGGACATCTGCGAGGCAATAGAGGAGGCAAAGGACAAGGAGGAGGAGCGCCGCGAAAAGCACGGCAAGCACGAAATGCTGACCCTTCGAAGCGTCCTTATAGCCACAGCCTTTGCCATTGTTCTCTACTGGGTGCTGAACCACACACGCGGAATTTTTGCGTTCCTCGGCTCGGCGCTGGATGTTGTATCCCCCATTATTGCGGGCGGATGCATCGCATTTATACTAAATCTCGTGCTTGTACCCCTTGAAAGGCTCTGGGGACTTTGCTTCTCCAAAATCACCGACGAAAAAAAGAGGTCGGACGGCAAGGCTTCCGCCGTGCAGAAGGTGATAAAGAGGCTCAGGAGACCCGTATGCCTTATACTTTCCACGCTTATAATGTTCGGTCTTGTTCTCGGTCTGTTCTTTATCGTCATTCCCGAGCTCACGGTGACCGTCAGAATGTTTATTGACAGAATCCCCTCGACTGTGGCAAAGACGGAGGAGCTTGTTTCCGCTCTGTCCGAGTTCCTTGCAAAATACAGAATCACTCTGCCCGAATTCAATCTTGATGTAAACAGCGTGATGGACTTCCTCAACTCCCAGCTCTCGCAGAACGGCAAGCAGATGCTTAACTCCACCGTGGGCTTTACCGCTTCGCTGTTTTCTACGGTGTTTGATGTTGTGCTGTCCCTTGTGTTTGCTCTTTACGTTCTTGCACAGAAGGAAAAGCTCAGCAGAAAACTGCGTAAAATCCTTTACGCCACCTTTCGCGAGAGCACTGCGGACACGGTTATAAACGTGGCTACCCTTTCGGGCAGCACCTTCACGAAGTTCGTTACGGGTCAGTTCACCGAGGCGATTATAATAGGCGTTCTTTGCTATATAGGTATGCTGATATTCGGTCTGCCTTATGCGGCGGTTATCTCGGTTGTCATCGGAGCGACGGCAATAATTCCCATGTTCGGTGCGTTTATAGGTGCGGGAATCGGTGCGGTGCTGATTCTTGCGGTAAGCTTTAAAGAGGCTCTGTGGTTTGTGATATTCATTATCGTTCTTCAGCAGCTTGAGTCAAACCTTATTTATCCGAGGGTGGTAGGAAAATCCATCGGACTTCCCGGACTTCTTGTTCTTACCTCGGTTACGGTTGGCGGTGCGGTATTCGGCTTTGCGGGTATACTTCTGGGCGTGCCCGTATGCTCGGTGTTCTACTGTGTGTTCAACGAATTCGTCGCTATGCGTCTTAAGGCAAAGAGCGAGCGTATAAGAAAAAAATCGGAGGAATAATGCTTCGTTCAAGAGGTCACAGAGATATTCTGTGGCCTTTTTTACTGTATGAAAACGAATAAAAAGTACGGAAAGACTATTGATTTTCGCGTATATATATGCTACAATAAGTCAAACCGAAACGAGTATCACACGGAATAAATACACTTCACGAAAGGAAACGGATATGAGACACGATTACAAGCTTTCATACCTTGCAAACGGCGGTGCAAGATTTTCGGGAAAGCCCGATGAGATTGCAAAATTCGTTGTTAAAAATCAGCTTCTGCGCACAGACGACTGGAAGCAGTTCGTCAGAGCCTTCCTTAACAATATGGACACCGAGGACGAGGGCTGGAGAGGCGAATACTGGGGCAAAATGATGAGAGGCGCCTGCCTTACCTATATGTACACCAAGGACGAGGAGCTTTACAAGGTGCTCACCGATGCGGTTATCGACCTTCTGCACATTCAGGACTACCACGGCAGAATCTCCACATATCTTCCCGACCACGAATTCTTCGGCTGGGATATCTGGTCGAGAAAGTATGTTCTCACGGGTATGCAGCACTACTACGACATCTGCCGTGACGAGGAGCTTAAGGAAACCATAGTAAAGGCACTCTCGGCTCACCTTGACTATATGTGCGAAAAGCTGGGTGACGGTGAGGGTCAGAAGAGAATCACCCTTGCAAGCAACCATTGGCTTGGCGTAAACTCCTGCTCCGTGCTTGAGCCTGTTCTTCGTATGTACGATATGACAAAGAAGCAGAAGTATCTTGACTTTGCGGATTATATCATTTCCACGGGCGGTATCGAGCACGAGCTTGACCTTGTACAGCTTGCTCTTGAGAACAAAATCAAGCCCTACGAATACCCCGAAAACAAGGCTTATGAGACAATGTCCTTCTTTGAAGGCATACTTATGTACTATGAGCTTTTCGGCAAAGAGGACTACCTCACAGCGGTTACAAACTTCGTGGAAGCGGTTGCCGAAACGGATATCACAATCATCGGCTGTGCGGGATGTACTCACGAGCTTTTCGACAACTCGGCTGTCGTTCAGACAGAGCCTCACAACAATGTAATGCAGGAAACCTGCGTAACGGTAACCTGGATGCGACTTCTCGCAAGGCTCTACAGACTCACGGGCGACGTAAAGTATGCGGAACGACTTGAAAAGTCCGCAGTAAACTCCCTTTACGGAAGCATCAATACCCATATGCTCCCGCAATATTGGCAGTGGAAAATCGGCGGAGACAAAATCGGCCCCTTCGTGTTTGACAGCTATGCTCCCCTTTACAACGGAAGACGTGGCGTAGGTGTCGGCGGCTCAAGATTCTACCCCGACGGAAAGTTCGTTTACGGCTGTTGTGCCTGCATCGGAAGTGCGGGCTCGGCAATCTATCCGCTTACCGCCGTTATGACAAGTGAGGACGGTATCATCATAAGCTCGCTCTGGGCAGGTGAAATCAAGGCTGAAACTCCCGCGGGAAATAAAGCGGTAATCGAAATCACCGACGGCTTCCCCGTTGGCGGAGAAATAAAGGTAAGGCTCGGACTTGAAAAGAGCGAAAAATTCGAAATCAAGCTCCGTGTGCCCGAAAACTGCAAGAAATTCGAGGTAACCTTCAAGGGCAAGAAGTACTGTGCAAGAGGCGGATATGTCAAGGTCTGCGAGACCTTCTGCGACGGCGACGAAATAAATGTCCTTCTTGAAAACGCCCTTACCGAGGTAGTCCTCAACGGCAGAACCGCATTCACATACGGCATTCTCACTCTCGCAAGAGACTGCGAAAAGGAGGGCAAGCCCTCCGACCTTACGGAAACAATCGAGCTTGCAAGAAAATGCAAGAAGCCGATATACAATCTCTGCACTCCCGAGGGTGAGGAAATGATAAGACTTGAGGTAAATCTCAAGGACGGAACGAAGCTCCTTCTCACGGATTACGCATCCTGCGGTAAGAAGTGGGACAAGGAGGATAACTGTAATATTACGGTCTGGATGAACATAAAATAATCCACAAAAGCACAAAATCCCCCGACAGATGTCGGAGTTTGTCGGGCTGTTTGCAAATGTAAAAAGATTCGTCTTTACCAAGCCTTCCTCCGGGAGGAAGGGGGACCACGAAGTGGTGGAAGGAGCCCGCGTGCAACAGAAAATTTAGACGGTACTTAATCTTTGTGCGTTTATTTC
>JAFYPA010000058.1 GCA_017560085.1 Clostridia bacterium | reverse complement strand
TCTTGGGGCAAGTAAAAATAAAATGCATAATGCGGAAGAATCCGCAGGATTCTTCAAAGACCGCTTGCGGTCTTGATAATGCATAATGCATAATCAAGGTTGGAAACTTCGTTTCCTTCATTTGAAAATTAAAATTTTTCTCCCGTGGGACTTCGGTTCTGCGGGAGTTTTTTTGCCAAAATTTGCTATTTATGTTGACTTTTGCTTTTTGTGTGCTATAATTATCTTGGGATTTAATTTGTCCCGAAATTTGTATTTTTCGAGGTGCGTTATGGATATTAAAAATCTTTGCTCTCTTATAGACGAAAGAAAGGACGAGCTGTTCGCTCTTTTGTCCTCGCTTCTTAAAATAAACTCCGAAAGCTTTGTGACACACGGAAACGAAGAGGAATGCGCCCGATTCGTGCAGAAGCTCTGCGAGGAAATCGGACTCGAAACCGAGCTTTATTCTCCGCTTGACGTCGAGGGCTTTGAAAATCATCCCGACTATATGCCGAATCACGGACTTGAAAACAGATACAATGTTGCCGCCATATATAAGGGTCTCGAGGACGTAAACGAGCTTATGCTCATGGGTCATACCGACACCGTCGCAATAGGCGATATCTCCAAGTGGGAAAGAGACCCGCTCTCGGGTGAAATTGTGGACGGCAAAATCTACGGCAGAGGCGCAAGCGATGACAAATACGCCCTTGCGACCGTGATTTTCCTTATGAAGCTCCTTCGTGAAAAGGGCTTTGTACCCAAGAAAAATATGGTATTTGCCGCATACTCCGACGAGGAATACGGCGGATCGCACGGCGCACTGGCATCCGTTCTCCGTTACCCTTGCGATAAAATCGTAAACCTCGACTGCGGTCAGGACCAGATATGGCATTGCGGTACGGGTGGGGGAGAGGTAAAATATTTCTTCCACACAAAGGAAATCGCAGACAGCGCGGAAAAGGCGGCAAGAGCCATCGGCATAGTTCTTGATGTCCTTGCGGACTTTAAGGAAAACAGAAGAAAAGAGCTCTCCGCAAATCCTTACTACAAGGGAACAATCATCCCCGACACCGCACTTCGCTATATGGGTGTAAAGGCGGGAAGTGACGGAAGCGACCTCGGTGACGGCTTTGTCTACTTCGTTTACTACACCGAAAAGGGCAGAGAAGAAATCAACGCCGAGTTCGATTACTTCCACGAAATCATAAAGGAACGCCTTGATAAAATCGGAGTTGTGGGCGACGGCTTTGTGCCCAATACAAGATTCTTCCACTATGTACACTGCGAGCCCGACAGCGACGAGGTAAAGCTTATGCTTGAAGTCTCAAGCGAGGTCGGTGCTACAGTACCTATGGTTGTGGGCTCCTGCCTTTCCGACCTTTCCGTTATCAACAAATTCGGAAGCAACAAGGCATACGGCTACGGTGCGGGCAGAGACTTCTCACAGGTCGGCGGTGCGCATCAGCCCAACGAATATATAGACTGCGACAAGTTCGTGGAATTTACAAAAACGGTCGGAGCATTCATTCTTAAGGTGCTTGGCTGATACAAAGGAGAAGCTATGCTTATTTTCAAGGGCAACGACAGATTTGCCTACAGAGACCCGACCTGCTTTCTTTTCGAAGGCGTATACCGTCTTTTCTTCACGGTTTCCGAAAAGGAGGACGGCTATATGTACAACCGCATCGGCTATTCACAAAGCCGTGATTTAAAAAGCTGGAGCGAGCCGATTATCATCACGGAAAAGAATCTGAATCTCAATTTCTGCAGTCCCGGTAATATAATCAAAAAGGGCGATGAATATGTAATGTGCTTCACATCGTACCCGATGCCCTTCAAATACACCGTCCGTGACCACGCAGACGAGAGCGCAAGGCTTTTTACCGTTACAACAAAAGACTTCAAAAGCTTCTCCGAGCCTGAAATACTGCTTGTCAAGGGTGACACAAAAGCAGAAGACCTCGGCAGAATGATAGACCCCTACATTATGGAAAAGGACGGCGAATACTACCTTTTCTACAAGCAGAACGGAGTCAGCCTTTCCAAATCCTCCGACCTTAAGAAATGGGAATACCTCGGACACACGGACGGCGGAGAAAACGCCTGTGTCGTGCGCTTTGACGGAAAATATCTGCTAATCCATTCCCCGACAAACGGCATAGGCTTCAAGCTAAGTGACGACCTTGTGACCTGGACGGAATTCGGACACACAACCCTTCTGCAGTCCGAGTGGGAATGGGCAAAAACAAGACTTACCGCAGGCTTTGCAATGGAGTCGGGAGATGGAATATCCTACAGATATACGCTGTTCTTCCACGGTGCGGCAAACGGAAATCCCGAAACCCACGGAAACGCATCTCTTGCCGTAGCCTTCACAAACGACTTTAAAGAATTTTACCACGAGCTTTAAAAGGACACAGCCGAATTATGGATATACTCGTACTTCTTGCCTTCGTGGCAATTCTTGTGGGCTGTATAATCGCGGATGTCTCGATAGTTATCGCACTACTTCTCGGCTATGCTCTTTTTGTGCTATATTCCTTCAGAAGGGGCTTTGCCGTAAAGAATGTTCTGCAGATGTCCTTCGAGGGGCTGTGGTCCGCAAGAAATATACTTATAACCTTTATGCTGATAGGCATACTCACCGCCCTCTGGCGTGCCTCGGGTACAATTCCGACAATAGTTGCCTACTCAATGAAATTTGTAAAAGCGGAAATATTCATCGTCCTGACCTTTCTTTTGTGCTCCCTTGTTTCCTTCCTTACCGGAACAGCCTTCGGTACGGCGGCGACAATGGGATGCATATGTATGACGGTAGGAAAAGCAATGGGTGCCGATGTGCTTGTAACAGGCGGAGCGATTCTCTCCGGCTCGTTCTTCGGTGACAGATGCAGTCCCGTATCCACAAGCGCGCTTCTCGTTTCCGAGCTTACAAAAACAAATCTTTATAAAAACATAAAGAATATGATGAAAACCGCCCTTGTCCCGCTTGCTGTCTCCGTTGCGATTTTCACGGTGCTCGGCTTTGTGACAGCGGGAAATGCATCGGGAGCACTTCCCGATGTTTCGGGACTTTTCGGTGCGACCTTCAGACTTGAGGCTGTAACATTGTTGCCCGCGGCGGTGATTCTCATTATGTCACTTGCAAGGCTTAATGTTAAAATTACAATGACAGCAAGCATTGTTGTTGCCGCACTTATCTGTGTGCTTGTGCAGGATGTACCCATCTCACAGCTTTTCCCGATTTCAGTTTTCGGATATGAAACGGCAAACACGGAAATCGCATCAATGATAAACGGCGGCGGAATCGTCTCAATGCTCCGTGCGGCGGCGATAGTCAGCATATCCTCCTGCTATTCGGGAATCTTCCGCAAAACGGGACTTCTTGAATCGGTGGGAAGAGTAATTTCCAAAATCGGAGAAAAGCTTTCACCCTTTGCGGCGGTGGTAATAACTTCGATAATTTCCTCCTGTATCGCCTGCAATCAGACCCTTGCGATTATGCTTACAAATCAGCTTTGCTCCCATCTCGAAGGGGATAAGGAGCGCTTTGCAATCTACCTTGAAAACAGCGCGGTTGTCATAGCTCCGCTGATTCCGTGGTCCATTGCGGGAAACGTTCCGCTGACAAGCTCAGGCTCGCCCGCATTGTCGGTTGTGACGGCGTTCTATCTGTACCTTGTTCCTCTGTGGAGCTTTATAATTTTCAAAAAATCAAAATCCCGATTTAAGGAATAAATACAATGTTATTTTCAAACAAAGACCTGTTTAAAATAGTCCTGCCTCTTTTTATAGAGCAGATGCTTGCCGTGACAATCGGTATGCTGGACTCGATAATGGTGTCCTCCGTCGGAGAAGCGGCGGTTTCGGGTGTTTCCCTTGTGGATACCATAAATCTGCTTCTGAGCTACATATTCTCCGCTCTTGCAACGGGCGGTGCGGTTGTTTGCTCGCAGTTCCTCGGACGGCGTGAGAGCGCAAACGCAAGAGCATCCGCAAAGCAGCTTCTGTATTCGGTAACTGCCGTGGCACTTGTGCTTATGGCGGTGTGCCTTATTTTCAAGAACACCATACTTTCCCTCGTTTTCGGAAGCATAAGCGACGAGATAATGGGACACGCACAGATTTACTTCTTCTTTACGGTGCTGTCCTATCCCTTCCTTGCACTGTATAACGGCGGAGCGGCACTTTTCCGCTCGATGGGTGACTCCAAAACGTCAATGCTTGTCTCAACGCTTATGAATCTTCTGAATGTTGCGGGAAACGCACTTCTTATCTATGTTTTCCATATGGGCGTTGCGGGAGCGGCGATATCAACCCTGTTCTCGAGAATTGTCGGCTCGGTGCTTATAACCGTGCTTCTTCATAATAAGAGCAAGCTCATCTACATCGAGAAAATTTTCCGCTACCGCCCCGACTTCAAGATAATAAAAAGCATACTGAATATTGGTGTCCCAGCGGGAATGGAAAACGGAATGTTCCAGTTCGGAAAGCTTCTCACAACAAGCCTTATCTCCACCTTCGGCACAGCCGCAATTGCCGCAAATGCCGTTGCGGGTACGGTTGCCTGCTTTGAATACGCCGTGGGCGGAGCAATAGGACTTACCCTTGTGACGGTAGTCGGAAGATGCGTCGGAGCGGGGGAGAAGGAGGCGGCAAAGAAATATGTCAAAAAGCTTATGGGCATAGAATATGTCTCAATGGTTGTTGTGGCAATTCTCCTGACGGTGCTTGCAAAGCCCATTACCTCGGCATACAATCTTTCCGCGGAGGCGTCCTCACTTGCGGTGCTTCTCATTTTGCTTCATAACCTTTTCTCCATCACAACATGGCCTGTCGCCTTCACACTTCCCAATGCCTTCAGAGCCGCAAGCGATGTGAAGTTTACAATGTACATCTCAATTGCCTCTATGTGGATATTCAGAATCGGCTTCAGCTATCTTCTCTCGGGAATCGGCATTTTTACCCTCGGACTTCTCGGCGTATGGATTGCAATGTTCGTTGACTGGTTCTTCAGAGGCACGGTCTTTGCGGTAAGATTCGTAAGCGGAAAATGGCTCACAAAGTACCGACCGCCCGAGGTATCGGATTCGTAACTGACAAAATTCGCCAAAAGACTTGCTTTATTAACAACTGATATGTTATAATAACTAAAAATTTCTGTGAAAACAGAGGAGGTTCAAATGAAAAAAGTATTAGGTGCTTACACCAAATCCCCCCTTATTCTCCGAATTGCAATAGGTCTTGTAATCGGTATCTGCCTCGGCTTATTCCTTCCGAAGGCAAGCTTTGTTACCGTGTTCGGTGACATCTTCGTAGGTGCACTCAAGGCGATTGCTCCCATTCTCGTATTCGTTCTTGTTATTTCCTCACTTGCAAGTGCAGGTAAGGGCATCGGCAAGAGATTCAGAACGGTTATTATCTTCTATATGCTCAGTACATTCCTTGCGGCTGTTGCGGCTGTAATCGGAAGCTATATGTTCAAGGTTACCATCCCGCTCGCGGAAACCGTTGAAAGAACAGCTCCCGAGGGACTCGGTGAGGTATTCCGTACACTTCTCGGCAATATGGTAATGAACCCCGTTTCCGCTATCATCGGCGCAAACTATGTTGGTATTCTTACATGGGCTATCGTATTCGGTCTTGCTCTCCGCCTCGGTGCGAGCGATAAGACAAAGGAAGTCCTCACAGACCTTTCCAATGCTGTTTCCAATGCTGTATCCTGGGTGATCCAGCTTGCTCCCTTCGGAATTATGGGTCTCGTTTTCGGCTCCATCAGCGAATACGGCATCGAAATCTTCAAGGACTACGGCAAGCTCCTTGCTCTCCTTGTCGGATGTATGCTTGTTGTTGCATTTGTAATCGACCCCTTTATCGTTGCAATCACACTCAAGAGAAATCCTTATCCCCTTGTTTTCAGATGCTTCAAGGAATCCGGCATTACCGCATTCTTCACAAGAAGCTCTGCGGCAAACATCCCCGTGAATATGTCCCTTTGCGACAAGCTCGGACTTGATAAGGAATACTACAGCGTTGCAATTCCCCTCGGTGCTACCATCAATATGGACGGTGCGGCTATCACAATCACCGTTATGTCCCTTGCGGCGGCATTCTCTCAGGGCATCAGCGTAAATATCATTCTTGCAATACTTCTCAGCTTTGTTGCAACTCTCGGTGCTTGCGGTGCTTCAGGTGTTGCGGGCGGCTCACTCCTTCTTATTCCTATGGCTTGCTCACTTCTCGGCATAGGTCAGGATGTGGCAATGCAGGTTGTTGCGGTCGGCTTTATCATCGGCGTTGTTCAGGACTCCCTTGAAACTGCAATCAACTCCTCCGGCGACGTTATCTTCTGTGCAACTGCGGAATTCCGTGAATGGCAGAAGGAAGGAAAGAAGCTTCCCTTCTAAAATATTGAGATACGATTTATCCCTGCGGTTTTTACCGTGGGGATATTTTTATACGATGTTTTGCCCAAAATTTTAAAAAATTGAAAACTTATCCGGTCAGCTATTGACATTGTAAAATATGTGTGATATACTGTACGATGAATAAAGGCTTTGACGAAGAGGGCTGATTCACATAAACCTCAAAGAGAAGTGGTGGTTGGTGCGAGCCACGGAGGAAAAGGAATCTGTTTGTAGCTTCCGAGCCGAAGGAAGAAAGCATTATTGCCGTAGAACCTTCCGAGTACGCTGCGTAAGTGCGCTTAGGGGTAGTAGCCCTGAAAGTGGCGATTTTTATCGCAATTTGAGTGGTACCGCGGGTTATAGCTCGTCTCAAAGGTTAAAACTGTACTTTGAGGCGGGATTTTTTATGTCTGCCCCGAAGTAATCACACTCATACTATTGGAGGATAATTGGAGGAAATTATGGAAAACTTCAACGACATCAGCCTTAAAATCAAGGAAATGGCGCTGCGTATCCGTGAGCTTCGTCAGATTGAAAATCTCACAGCAGAGCAGATGGCAGAAAAAACAGACGTAACAGTCGACGAGTACATAAGATGCGAAAACGGTGAATCCGACCTTAACTTCGCATTCATTTACAGATGTGCGGCGGCTCTCGGCGTTAACGTTACGGATATCATCGAGGGCTACAGCCCGAATCTTAAATCCTATACCGTAACAAGAGCGGGCGCAGGTCAGCAGATTGCAAAGGCTCACGGTATGGTATACCACAACCTTGCTTATGCATTCAAGAACAGAATCGCAGAGCCTCTTTACGTTGTAAGCACATATGACCAGGAGGCACAGAACAAGGATATCGAGCTTACCACCCACGAGGGTCAGGAATGCGACATTGTCATCGAGGGTAACCTTATGGTGCAGGTCGGCGACCACAAGGAGGTACTCGGCCCCGGCGATACAATTTACTACGACTCGGATACACCCCATGGTATGATTGCGGTAAACGGCAAGGACTGTAAGTTCTACGCTATCGTTCTCCGTGCAGAGGTTGCGGATACCGAATCCACATCCAAGGATATAGTAAAAACCGAAAATATCATCGGTCATATTCACAGAGATACCAAGGACAGAATTTATCATAAGTTTATCGACATCGTTGAGGACGACCAGGGTACACCCACGTCCATCACCTTCAAGAATCAGGATAAGTTCAACTTTGCCTTTGACCTTGTTGATGAGCTTTCAAGACGCGAGCCCGAAAAGCTTGCTCTTCTCCACATCTCCAAGGATAAGACGGTAAGACGCTTCACCTTTACGGATATCCGCAAGATGTCCTCTCAGGCGGCTAACTACTTCGCTTCCCTCGGTATTACCAAGGGCGACAGAGTTATGCTCATCCTTAAGCGTCACTATCAGTTCTGGATTGCTATGATGGGTCTTAATAAGCTCGGTGCAATTGCAATTCCCGCAGTTGACCAGCTCAAGGAGCACGACCTTGAATACCGCTTCAATTCCGCAGGTGTTTCCGCAATTGTATGTACCGCGGACAGCGAGGTTTCACAGACAATAGACAATGTGGTTGCAAACTGCCCCACAGTAAGAGATAAGATTATCGTTAACGGCCAGAGAGAGGGCTGGAGAAGCTTTGACGAGGAGTTCAAGCGCTTCAGCACCCACTTCGAAAGAACAGAGGATTCTCCCTGCGGCACCGATACAATGCTTATGTACTTCACATCAGGTACATCCGGCTATCCCAAGATTGCAACACATAACTATACATATCCCCTCGGTCACTTCCACACAGCGAAGTACTGGCACAATGTAGATCCCGACGGACTTCACTTCACAATTTCCGATACAGGCTGGGCAAAGGCAATGTGGGGTAAGCTCTACGGTCAGTGGCTTTGCGAGGCGGCAATATTCGTATACGACTTTGAAAGATTCGATGCGGCAGACATTCTTCCTATGTTCGCAGAGCATCATATCACAACATTCTGCGCACCTCCCACAATGCTCCGTATGATGATAAAGCAGGATATCTCCAAGTACGATTTCTCCTCCGTTCGTCATATGACAACAGCGGGTGAAGCGCTTAACCCCGAGGTTTACCGTCAGTTTGAAAAGGCAACGGGACTTCAGATTAAGGAAGGCTTCGGTCAGACGGAAAGCACAATGATTATCGGTAACCTTGTCGGCAAGCCTCACAAGATAGGCTCAATGGGTAAGCCCGCACCTATCTACAAGGTTGAGCTTCACGACGCAGACGGCAACGAGGTCAAGACCAGTGAATCCGGCGAAATCGTTATCAAGGTAAGCGACGGCGCACCCTGCGGTCTCTTCACGGGCTACTACAACGATGCCGAAAAGACAGCCGAGGTATGGCACGACGGCTACTACCACACAGGCGACGTTGCATGGCGTGACGAGGACGGCTACTACTGGTATGTCGGCAGAGTTGATGACGTTATCAAGTCCTCGGGCTATAGAATTGGACCGTTCGAAATCGAAAGCGTTATTATGGAGCTTCCCTATGTACTCGAATGCGGCGTATCCGCAGTACCTGATGAGGTAAGAGGACAGATAGTTAAGGCAAGCATCGTTCTCGTAAAGGGAACAGAGCCGACGGAAGAGCTCAAGAAGGAAATCCAGAACTACGTCAAGGAAAAGACAGCACCCTACAAGTACCCCAGAATCGTAGACTTCAGAGAAAGCCTTCCCAAGACCGTCAGCGGTAAGATTCAGAGAAATAAACTGTAATTTTATATATAGAATGGCAGTATCCGTCAAAAAGGGTATTGCCATTTTCTTATTTTTGTTGTATAATGATTCGGTAAAGCAAGCTTTGTGCATTTTCACGCAAATGCCGTGCTTGTAAAATATTAAAAAGAATTCTGAGGTTAACGATATGAAATATAAAGTCGATCACGATCTGCACATTCATTCCAATATTTCCTCCTGCTCTTACGGCAAGGAACAGACACCGGAGCGGATTTTAAGATACGCCGAGGAAAACGGATTCCGTAAGATCTGTCTGACGGACCACTTCTGGGACGAAAGGAGCGGAGAGCCGAATCCGTGGTATCGAGATCAGAATTTTGCACATATAAATGCTGCAAGACCTTTACCGGAGTCAGATAATGTAAAATTCCTGTTCGGATGTGAAACCGAGCTGAGACACGACTTGGTGCTTGGAATTTCCGCGGAAAGATTTGACGAATTTGATTTTGTCGTCATTCCGACCACACATCTGCACTTTCAAGGCTTTACCGTGACGGAAAAGGACAATATCAGCTTTAAGGCAAGAGCGGATGCATGGGTGCGCCGCCTTGATGCCGTTCTTTCAATGGATATTCCTTTTCATAAAACAGGAATTGCCCATCTGACAACGGGGCTTATTTCTCCGGAAAGAGAACAGTATCTCGAGGTGATCAGAGAAATATCGGAAAATGATATGTACAGACTTTTCCGACAGGCGGCTAAGGTCGGTGTCGGTATTGAACTTAATGCATCTGTCTTTGCTCCTTCCGAGACAGAAAAAGATATGGCACTTTTACCGTATCGGATTGCAAAGGAATGCGGCTGTAAATTCTACTGCGGCAGTGACGCCCACGAAGAAGAGCATTTCTTCTATGCAAAACCAAGACTTGAAAATGCGGCAGAGCTTCTCGGTCTTACCGAGGACGATAAGTTTGTTATTTGATTGCCTGAAAAGGATATTGTCATTTTTTGTTTTTTCGGGACAAAAAGGCATTGAATAAAAATCAAAATCTGGCTATATATCCGGCAATAAATGTCTTGCATTAACGACTGCGTGATGATATAATCAAAAAAAACGCAAGGAGGTTGGATATGAGTATTACCGAAACTTCAAACAGCATAATTTTTGAAAACAAATATACCCTGATCGAGATATCAAAGACCGACGCATCCGTCATCACCGTAACCGATAAGGTCAGCGGTAAAGACATAAAGGGCGACCCGTGCCACTTCTTTTCCGCACTTGAAAACGACAAGGAAACCGCTGTAATTCCGACCTGCCTTAAGCTCTGCGGTGACATTATAACCGTGTCGACAAAATACGGAAGCTTTGATGTAAGAGCGGTATGTGAGGATGAATATTTCACCTTCGAGCTTCTGACTTCACTTTCCGAGGAGATTTTCCTTGCAAGAATTGCTAATGTAAAATATTCCTACGACTACACCGACAAAAACAACACGGGAGCCTGCGGTATCGCAATGACCTATTGGGCAAATCCCTGCTTTTTCCCGGATTGCAAGGATATGGAAACAAAGGCGGAGGTCGTGCAACATTTAAAGGATGTCGGTGCAAAATATGCGCTTATTGTCGCGCCGATAATAAATCAGAAGGATATAATAAAATCCGTCTGCAAAAAAATAGACCCCGAATACGGACTTGTGTCGGAAATCGGCGGTGCATACGGCAGAGATTCAAGGCTCAATTTCGGAAATTACATAATGGTTTATCATATGTATGACGAATACCTTGAGGAAAACCTTGAGCTTCTCAAAAGCATGGGCGTCGATCAGGTGGACGTCCATAAGCGCCCCGAATCAACCTTCCGAAGCGGCGACTTCAAGTACGCTCATTACAAGGACGGTGCGGACTTCAAAAAGCGGGTTTCGGACGTGCTTGAAAAGCACGGTATGACAACGGGACTTCACACCTATGCCTGCTTTATCGACTACACCTGCGAGGACATAGTAACCGACCCCGAATGTCAGAAGGACCTTATGACTCTTGAAAGGTTCACTCTCGCAGAGGATATAGACGAAAGCTGTAAAATAATTCCCACACTGGAATCAACGGCTGATGTTTCAATGGACTATGCGTTTTTCTGCAAGAACAGCCCCTATCTTATTGTAGATAATGAGCTTATAAGATACGACAAAAACGAAAAGGGCTTCACCGCATTTACGAGAGGCTCGCTAAAAACAAAGCCCGCTCCTCACAAAAAGGGAACACCCATATATCACCTGAACGGAATGTTCAACTGCTTTGCGCCCAAAATCGGCTCGGAGCTGTTTTACAGAATCGCGCGCAATACCGCCAAGGCATACAACGAGGGCGGCTATAAAATGATATACCTCGACGGTCTTGACGGAATATGGCAATTCAAGGACAGAGAATATGAAACCTGGTTTTACGCCGCAGCCTTCGTACACGAGGTGCTGAAGTATTGCGACACAACTCCCGTTTTTGAGTATTCCGCATTTACTCCGTCCCTGTGGCTCGCAAGGGGCAGGGTGGGGGCGTGGGATGCACCCTTCCGTGAATATAAGGCGTGGAATAAATATCACGCAAATTTTGTAAAGAACTATACAGACTGCTATCTTGCATCAACTCTCGGCTGGTATCTCTTTTATCCGCTTACGGATGCATATCCCGGCAACGAGCACACAAAGTATCAGCACACCGATGCGGCAGAGCATATAGGCTCGCTTGCGCTGATGCACGATTTCGGTATAGTCTATACGGGCAATACCTTTGAGGACTACAAAAGAGTCCCCGCACTTCGCAGAAACATAAACATCTTCAAAAGGTACGACAATCTCCGAAAGCAGGGCTACTTCTCAAATGAGCTTCGCGAAAGGCTTCAGAAGGGCGAATATGAGTACCACCTGAAGGAAAACACCGACGGAAGTTTTACTTTTGTGGAAAAGGACTACAAAACAAAAAGACTCTGCAATCTCGGAATCGACCGTGAAAACAGAGGCACATTTACGAATCCCTTCGGAGAGCAGACTCCCTTTATAAGAATAGAGGCACTTCTGTCCTCCAAGAGCGAAAACCCGATTACGCTTTTACCGCTTGACATAAATACGCCCCTTACCTCTCAGACTCTGTCCGCAGAATTCGAAAAGGAAACAGACCTTTCGGCACATATTGCGAAAAAGGTAACCGTCCGAGGCAACGGAAAAGAGGGCGGAGCAATAGCAATCATAATGCGCTGCGGAACAAACAGCGAAAAGGGATATGCGATATACATAATCGACACAGATTTTGTCGGCGAGAGGGAATTCCTCCTTATAGAAGCGGATAACGGCAACAGAAAAGAACTCGGCTTTGAGGAAAATTTCCATATCTATGCGGTGTACCGCTCGGGCTTCAAGCACGAGAGAGCGAGCAAAATTATGGTTGAAACAAAGGGGGATATGACGGGAGTTTCCATGTCGGATATAGTCGCAGTAAATCATACCTACGATGTTCTGAAAAATCCCACAGTCAAGATAGGCGACACAAGTGTTGTATTCGACTGCGAGCTTATGAGCACGGACTTTATTGAATTCGACGGCAAAACCGCAAAGGTAATCGACCGCTACGGCAACGAAAAGTCAGTATATTTCAGCGGAGATATAACCGCACCGTCGGGAGAATTCACGGCAGAGCTTACGGCAAAATCGCTCAACGGCACAATTCCGAGAGCCCAGCTTACCCTCGGCTTTACCGGTAATGAGATAAAATAATATGTAAAAAATAGCAGTATTCCGATAAAATGGGTATTGCTATTTTTGTTTTGGGGTGGTATAATATAAAAGACAAAATATGCCAATGCTTTTGCTTGTGGCTTACGATATAAAAATTAAGGATGTATCTATGAGAAAAAAGATTTTTGAAATAATCGAGATATCCAAGGACAACAACATTTTAAGCTCGGCATACGACATTTTTATGATTGTGGTAATACTTCTGAGCATAGTCCCGCTGTGCTTTAAGGAGACAAGCGGAATTCTGAAGCTTATTGAAATGGCTTGTCTTGTTGTCTTTGTAATTGATTACATTTTGCGTTGGATAACAGCAGACTACAAGTATAACAAAAAATCAGTAAGCTCATATTTGCGATACCCCTTCGGATTTTTTGCGGTAATCGACCTTGTATCCATCCTTCCGTCGATTTCCGTTCTGAATAACGGCTTCAAGCTTCTGAAAATATTCAGAATGATGCGTGCCTTCAGAGTGTTCAGAATCTTCAAAATGTTCAGATACTCAAAGAGCGTAAGAATCATAATAACGGTTTTCAAAAAATCCAGGGAATCCCTCCTTGCGGTCTGCTCACTCGCAGTTGCATACATAATCATCTCGGCACTTGTAATCTTCAACGTCGAGCCCGAATCCTTCAATTCCTTCTTTGACGCAATATACTGGGCAACCGTATCACTCACCACCGTGGGCTACGGTGACATCTACCCCGTGACGCCGATAGGCAGAATAGTCACAATGTTCTCCTCAATGTTCGGCATAGCCATAGTAGCCCTTCCCGCAGGTATTATAACGGCAGGGTATATGAGTGAGGTAGACAAAGAAGAAAAATAGTGCACCATCCGACAGTAGGACGGATTTCTGCATTTGCGATTCCCGCTGCTTCTCTCCGTCACGGAAAGCCGTGACACCTCGAGCCTTGCGAAAAATAATAATTCAATAAAGAACGGAGAAAAATCATGAAGTACAATTTCCTTCGCTACCCCGGTGGCAAAACAAAAGCGGTGACATTCAGCTACGATGACGGTGCGGCTGCGGACATGCGCCTTGCCGAAACCTTTACAAAATATAACCTCAAGTGTACCTTTAACCTTGTAGGACTCAGCGTCGAGCGGGAAAACGGTCTTTCGGTGGATTTCATCAAAAACGAAATTCTCGGCAAGGGTCACGAGGTAGCAAACCACGGCTACAACCACAGAGCACAGAACAAAATCCGCTCTCTTGAGGGCGTGCGTGAAATTGTTGACTGCCGTGTTGCACTTGAAAAGGCTCTCGGAATCATCATAAGAGGCTTCGCATATCCCGATTCCATTCCGAAAAAGAGCACAGAGCCGAACAACTTTGAAAGAATCAAGCACTATCTTCCCGACCTTGACATAGTCTACGCAAGAGCCGCAGGAAGCCCGAGCGACAAATTCCCGCTTCCCGATGACTGGTACGATTGGCAGCCGACGGCACACCACGAGGCTCCCGACCTTTTTGAAACAATAGACAAATTCCTCGAGCTTGACGTTTCCAAGCTTTATATCGCCGCACGCGACCCGAGACTCCTCTATATCTGGGGACACGCCTTCGAGTTTGACCGTAACAACAACTGGGAAAGACTTGAAAAAATATGCGAAAGCTTAAGCGGCAGGGACGATATCTGGTACGCAACAAACATCGAGATTTACGACTATGTAAATGCATACAGAAGCCTTGTTTTCTCGGCAGATAACACAAGGGTATACAACCCCACTCTTATAGAGGTATGGTTTGATATAGACGGCAAGATTTACAACATAAAGAGCGGAGAAACACTTGAATTACGGTAATCCGTTCAGGGAGGACACAAAATGAGTGAAAATGCCTTTCTTTCCTCAAAGTGGATATGGAACGGCGGAGAAATATGCGAAAACAGCTATGCCGAATTCTGCGAAAAAATAAATTTCAACGGAGAGAATACCGTGCTCCGTATTTCCGTAAGAGGTGACTACACTCTTTTTATCAACGGAAAATTCGTAGAGTGCAATCAGTATGCCGACTTTGAGCATTTTAAAATATACGACGAAATCAATATTTCCGAAAGCCTCAAGGCGGGCGAAAACCGAATCTGCTTCCTTGTGTGGTACTTCGGTAAAAGCGGAATGAGGTACAATACTCCAAATCCCGGTCTTATCTACGAAATTCTGCAAAACGGAAGCGTTATCGCATTCAGCTCGGAGAAAACACCTTCCCGCAAGAGCAGAGCATACGAAAACGGCTTTGAAAGAAAAATCTCAAATCAGCTCGGCTACAGCTTTTCCTACGATGCAACACTTGAGGACGGCTGGCTGACAGCAGATTCCGAAGGCTTCACGGAATCAACCGTACTTGACGGCACAAAGGAAATCACCGCAAGAAAAACCGAAAAGCTGATGTATTCAGCCCTTGTCAGAGGCGTTATGTCCGAAACGGAGGGCTCATACCTTTTCGACCTCGGCGAGGAAATCGTCGGACTTCCCACATTCCGCATAAGGTCGGATTCCGAACAGACCATCAATGTGGCATACGGAGAAATCCTTGCGAACGGCCATGTTAAAAGAAAAATTCACAACAGAGATTTCAGCTTTGACTATAAATGCAAAAAGGGCGAAAACGAGTTCACAAGCCATATGCTCCGCTTTGCCTGCAGATATATTGAGGTAACAAGTGAAGCACCGATTGATATCGAGTATGTCGGCATTATTCCGCAGTATTATCCCGTGGTGGCGAAAAAGACAGGATTCCAAAATCCCCTTGACGGAAAAATCTACGAAATCTGTCTTAACACCCTTCGCCTTTCAATGATGGAGCATTACGTTGACTGCCCCTGGCGTGAGCAGTGCCTCTATGCCTTTGACGCAAGAAATCAGATGCTCTCGGGCTACTCCGCGTTTGTTGGCGGCAACAGGGAATATGTCCGTGCAAATCTTCAGCTTATTTCCAAGGACAACAGAGCGGACAAGCTTCTCTCAATCTGCTTCCCAAGTGCCGAAAATCTTACGATTCCGTCCTTTTCTCTGTACTACATAATAGCCGTAAACGAATACCTTGTAAGCACGGGCGACCTTTCGCTCGGTGAAGAGGTAATTGAAAAAATCGAAAGCATCCTGTCCGTGTTTATCGGAAATATGAAGGACGGTCTTGTTCTCCGTATGACGGACGAATGCCATTGGAACTTCTACGACTGGTCGAAATACTGCTCCTCAAGCAATGATGCACCGAGAGGGGAGGCGGATGCGATTATAAACAGCATCGCAGTTATGGCTCTTGAGGCTTATCTTGATATCTGCAGACTCATTTCAAGAAGGAGCAGGTACGAAAAAAGCCTTATCGACAGCATAAGGAAATGCGCAAGAGAAAGATTTTACAACCCCGAAAAGGGCATATTCTTTATGTACGATATAAATGAAGACCCCACCGAGCTTGTAAATGCACTTGCCGTTCTTTCGGGCGTTGCCGAAGGAGAAACCGCAAAGGGTATCTGCGAAAAGCTTGCTTCGGGAAGCCTTGAGTCCTGCTCGCTCAGTATGAAGGTGTTCAAGTACGATGCGCTTCTGAAAATAAATCCCGACTATAAGGATGCCGTACTCGATGAAATAAGAAAAACATACAAAATAATGCTGGATGCGGGCTCTACAACCGTATGGGAGGAAATAAGCGGTCCCGATGCCTTTGATAAGGCGGGAAGCCTCTGCCACGGCTGGAGCGCTGTGCCGATACATTTTTACCATAAGCTCGGGCTTGTTAGGTAATTCGGAATTCGGAATTCGGAATTCGGAATTGAGGAGAAAATTTTTCGAAGAAAAATTTTTATTTATTGAAAATTGTTGCGGATTGTGTTCCAACATAATCTGCGAGCCAACCGTGGTGTCGTTAAAGTTCGCAAGCGAACTTAGAAGAATTCTCCGAATTCTTCCGAGGCTCGCACGGAATACCTTCGCCACTTAGAACGGCAGGAAGGTAAGCAACACGACACCCACAGCACCTCCTAAACCATAACCCGGCGCAAGGAGCTGAAAGCGAGTGAAGCCAATCAGTCAAATTTTTTGCGGAGCTTTTTTTAAAAAAAAGCGACTCGCCGAAGGCACCCCCGTAAACCAAAAAATAATATAAAAGGAGAAAGTCATGTATAACATCAGATATTACGCCCTTGGTCATTCCTACCTTCGTCACGGTCCCTTTGAGGGCTGGCAGACGGACGGATTTTGGGGAATGGCGGCAAGTGAGCCTTCCAAGGACTACTTTCACAGATTTCAGACAAAGATGCAGGAGGAATTCGGAGCAAGGGTTGAGGCAGTTGCGGAAAACCACGCCGAATTTGAAAGATGCTGTACCGTGGACGCCACAAGAGAAAGCCATATGGCAACACCGTACTATGCTCATATTAAAGAGGTATTGCAGAAATTCAAGCCCAATGTAATTTCAATTTTTATGGGCGGAGGAAATACAATCGCTAAGGACGAAAAGTCCACCACACTTTTCCTTGACGTTCTTTACGGACTTATAAAGGAGTTCAAAAGAGAGGAAGCCGTTGTTGTATGTACAACCTTCCCCGGTGCATTCGAATACTGCAAGAAGGTTGCGGCAAAATACGGTTTTATTGCGGTGGATTGCAACGAAATACACAAAATAAACGGCAGGGAAAACCCCTATTACGCCTTTAAAGACTACCCCGAATACGACGAGGAGGCCGCCGCAGGTGCGATTGAATTCAGAACCCACCCGGGTGACAAGGGACACGAGCTTATAGCGGATAACTTCCTTGCGGCTATGAAGGACACCTTCAGGAAAAACGTTCCCGAGGGAGAATTTGCGGAAGACTATTCATATAAGCAATATGTTCTTGAAGAAATTTGCCCCAAATTCGAGGTGGAAACAACACCGAAATTCCGTGCGCGCTTTAACGGCTTCAATGTGCGTCAGGGCGACGGCTGTGTATCCTTCAGCTCCGCTCCCGGTACGGGCGCATCCGTTATGGCTACCGGTCTCCACATAAGAGGGGAGAACACAAGGTTCTTTATAGAAGCCTCAATTGAAAGTGCAGAGCTTGGAAAACAGCTTGTACTCACGCTCAGCTCAAGGTCGGGCGTACACGAATACCGCAAGGATATAGTCCTCGGTCAGATGACAAGATACGAATTTGACATCTCCGACATCGGCGAAATGATGACGGTGCTGAAGGTTTCTCCCGATATGCAGGAGTGCCTTGTTACCGTTAAAAGGCTAGGATTTGAAAAATAGTTCTGTGAATTAAGGAGATAGATTATGTCAAATAAGGCGAAAATAATAACCCTTTCCGTAATTTTTGTAATATGCATAGGAATGATTATATACGCAATTGCTTCCGGTGACAGCTCCTTCAAGGATGCTTTACCGAAGATAATAATTATAATGATAGGTCTTGTGATTTCGGTAATAAAGGTGTTTAACAGAAGCCCCGCCAAAAGCAAGCTTAATCCCGAGGCTCTTTCCGAGGATATCGCAACGGCAAAGGCATGGATAGAGGAATGCCTTGTGTCCTCCGGCTACCGTGCGGATTATACACTTGACAGTCTCAAGGATATCGACAGATTTTTCGATGAGCATAGCGGTGACGACGGAATTATAGCCGGAAACAAGGGCAGGATTCTTTTTGGCATAGGCGTTTATGTCGGTGAAACAATGCTTGCTCTTTGCGGCGGCGAATGGGTGCTTGAGGACGCCGAAAGCGAAATGCACATAAAAATAAAGCTCTCCGATGATTCGGTTTTGTTCCCCGTTCTTCGTACAATGGCAAGATACCAATACGGCAATTCAAACAGCATATATGCTTACGGCAAAAAATCCTGCAAAAAATAATATTAAGCTATATTTAAAATAAAAGAAAGAGAGAAACCAAAATGAACAAAAAAAGTAACCCCCTTGCACTTCTCCCGATAGGCGTTTTCCTCGTGCTTTATCTGGGACTCGGCATTACCTTCGAGTACATACTCAAAATTCCCATGGGATTTTACAACATCCCGATAGTTGTAGTTTTCCTTGTTGCCCTCCTCGTTGCCTGCTTCCAGAACAGAAAGGTAAGCATTGACGAAAAAATCGCTCTTATGGGCAAGGGCGTCGGCGACCCCAATATCGTTACAATGATTCTCATCTTCCTTGCGGCAGGTATTTTTGTCGGCGTTGTGGGAAGAACAAGTGCGGAAAGCGTTGCATACTTTATGCTGTCAATAATCCCTGCACAGTATGCGGTTGCGGTGCTGTTTGTGGTTGCCTGCTTCGTTTCCGTGGCTATGGGTACATCTGTAGGTACAATTACGCTTCTTACTCCCATTGCCGTTGCAGTGTCATCCGCTTCCGGCTTTGATATGCCCCTTTGTGTTGCTTCCGTTATGGGCGGCGCAATGTTCGGCGACAACCTCTCCTTTATTTCCGATACAACAATTGCCGCCTGCAACGGTCAGGGCTGTCACATGAAGGACAAATTCCGTGAGAATTTTGCCATAGCACTCCCTGCGGCAATACTTTCCGTTGTGGTAATTCTCGCACTTTCGCTTACAAGCGACATCAGCGGTACTATCTCCCACGAATACAGCCTTATCAATATCATTCCCTACATTCTCGTTCTCGCGGGCGGTATTATCGGCATCAACGTTTTTGCGGTGCTTATTATCGGTATCGTTTCCGGCTCCGTTATTATGCTCGCAACAGGCTCTCTTGCCGCAACAGACCTTCTGTCCAATATGGGTGCGGGCGCATCGGGAATGTTTGAAACCGCTATGGTTGCAATCCTTGTTTCCGCAATCTGCGCTCTTATCCGTGAGCACGGCGGATTTGATGCTATTCTTAACGGCATCCGCAGAGTGTTCAAGGGCAACAAGGGAGGACAGATCGGTATGGGCGTTCTCGTAGGTGCGCTTGATATTGCAACAGCAAACAACACGGTTGCGATAGTTATGGCAAACCCCATCGCAAAGGAAATCGCCTCCGAATACGGAATCTCTCCCAGAAAGACCGCATCCCTTCTCGATACCTTCTCCTGCGTATTTCAGGGCGTTATACCTTACGGTGCGCAGATGCTCGTTGCAATCTCCGCCGTAAGCACTGCGGGCTTTGAGATTTCCGCGTTTGATATTATTCCCAAGCTCTTCTATCCTTATCTTCTTCTTGTAAGCTCGCTCGTGTTTATTTTCTTTGTTCCTTCAAGGAAGGAAAAATAAGCGAAAATAATGGGATTTTGTAAAGATTTTTGCAAGATGCCTTTGCACCTATTGACAATTCCCCAAAGTGAGTTTATAATAAAAAAGTATTTTAATTTTATTACATAAGGAGTACACGATGAAAACAGTTAACGACATCCTTGCCATTATCAAGGAAAACGACATCAAGATGGTTGACTTCAAGATGGTAGACATCAACGGTCAGTTCCGTCACGTTACCATCCCCGCAAAGAACTTCTCCGAAAAGACAATGAAGAACGGTATCGGCTTTGACGCATCCAACTACGGCTACGCTGTTGTTGAAAAGAGCGACATGGTATTTATTCCCGATCCCGATACAGCGGTTATCGACCCCTTCTGCGAAATCCCCACACTCTCCATGACAGGTAACGCAATGATTATCGACAACCCCGAGAACAGACCTCTCGCACAGTATCCGAGAAACATCGTTCTCGCCGCTGAAAAGTACCTCAAGGACTGCGGTATTGCCGATACAATGCTCATTCTCCCCGAATTCGAATTCTATCTCTTTGATAATGTAGCGTGGGAGGTTAAGCCCGATTCCGTAGGCTTCTCCGTTGACGCACAGCAGGCTCATTGGAACTCTGCATCCGAAGGTCTCGGAAACGTAGTTGCAAAGCAGAAGAACTACCACATCGCAAAGCCCTTCGATACATCCTACGAGGCAAGAAGCGAAATGTGTATGCTTATGGACGATATGGGCATCGCTCTTAACTACCACCATCCCGAGGTAGGTGCGGGCGGACAGTTCGAAATCGAGCCCGAGCTCGGTCAGATGTCCAAGATGGCTGATGCTACAATGATGATCAAGTACATCATCCACAACACAGCAAGAAAGTACGGTATGTCCGCTACATTTATGCCCAAGCCCATCGCAGGCGAGGCAGGTAACGGTATGCACGTTCATATGCTCCTTCTAAAGGACGGTCAGCCCGTGTTCTCCGATGACAACGGCTATTCACACCTCTCGAAAGAGGCTCACTGGTTTATGGGCGGTCTTCTCAAGCACATCGCATCTCTCTGTGCTATCACAAACCCCTCCACAAACTCCTTCAAGAGACTCGTTCCCGGCTTTGAAGCACCCGTTACAGTTGGTTATGCAACAAGTAACAGAAGTGCGGTTATCAGAATCCCCGCATACGCAAAGAGCCCCGAAAAGAGAAGATTCGAGCTTCGTAATCCCGATGCTACCTGTAACCCCTACTTCTGCTATGCGGCAATCCTCATGGCAGGTATTGACGGCATCAAGAATCAGATTGATCCTCACGCGAACGGCTGGGGTCCCTACGATATGAACCTCTTCCACCTTCCCGAGGAAGAAAAGGCAAAGCTCAAGCACCTTCCCACATCTCTCGGCGAAGCGCTTGACGCACTCGAGGCTGACCACGACTACCTCACAGCAGGCGGCGTATTCCCCGAAGAGCTTCTCAAGAACTTCATCGCAGGCAAGAGAAAGGAAGTAGCAGAGCTTTCCGCTATTCCTCATCCTGCTGAGTTTGACAGATACTACAATCTTTAATTCAAAAATATAAATGCACTTAAAGAGCTGTCTTCGGATGGCTCTTTTTTTGATAAAAAATTAACAAGACTCCTATAAGAAAACTTGTTTTTTAGTTCGAAGGAGTGAAACGGTTGACATAAATGAATAAATATGAAATAAATCTTGTATAAACATTAAAACATGCGTAAATTGTGTTGACGGAAATGGTTGTTATTGGTATAATTATGATACCATAATTTTATAGTGCCGAGGTATCGGCAGAAAGGAAATTATTATGAAGAAAATTCTTATGACCCTTGCAGGATTTGCCTTAACGGTATGCTTGCTCGGAATCACAGTACTTGCTGACGGCAATGTTGCCAAGGTAGGGGAAACTGAATACGCTACAATTGAAGAAGCAATTGCGGCGTGGACAAGTGGTACAACTCTTACGCTTCTCGACGATGTACAGCTTTCCGATGTTATAAAGCTTGACAACAGAGAGCCCCGTACTCTTGACCTTGGTGAGTATACTATGACTGCGGCAAAGAGTAAAAATGCTATTACTCTTGAGCCTCTTGGTGACATCAACGGAAGCAAGCCTGTTCATTATTTTACAGTAAATGCCGATGAAAGCAATCCCGGCGGTATTTCAGCTCCCGGTAAAGTTTGTATCGAATCAATCGGTAACAACAAGTGGGCTTGTAGAATGGAGATTGTTATTAATGGTGGTGTGTATAGTGGATCTTACACTATTAAACATTCAAATTCTATGGAACAGTCAGCTCCCTGGATTACAATTAACGGCGGTGTGTTCAATTCACAGATTTATACAGATAAGGCGAAGATTCATATAACAGATGGCTTGTTCTTGGGAAATAATTCCTTTAAGGGAACTGAAACAGGTGCGTATACCGTTATTTCCGGCGGACGTTTTAAGAGCATTCCCTTTATGACGAAGGGCGCTGGCAAGGAACAGGCAGGCTGTTACGGAACTACTGTCAGCAATAGATTGAACTACGATGTAGATGTTTATGTTGACGATGAAGGTTATTACTGTGTAAGCTATCCGATAGTTGCAAAGCCCGGTAGTTTTGGAGCATCTATTCCTTCTGCTTCTACAGTTGAAAAACCCAGTTATTCAGATAATCTTGTGTATAGTAATGTAACTGTTGAGGGTGCTCTCTACTATACAGACGCAAATGTTGCTCTCGAAAAGAACATTTCCAAGTCTCTTGTAACTCTCTATGCTCCCGCAGATATCGACCTTAAGCCTACAAACAACAATTTCACAATTGATGCTACAGCAGAAGGTGCGTCTTATACAGGCGATGTTGTACTTAACAATGCAAGCAGAACATTCACCATTAAGCTTCCTGCGACAGAGATGTATACAGGCGTTGTTTCCACAACAGTAAGCGGATACGACGTTGTTCTTAATTACTCCGAGGAAGACGGCATCGCAACATATGTATACTCTCTTTCCAAGACACCTACAGGTGACTATGTTGTATATAAGGACGAAACTCCCACATACTACAACGGCGTAACACTTCAGCAGGTTATCGACCTTTGTGAGGATGACTCCGCAATCCTTGTTTCCGAGGATGAATCCGACATACAGCTTATAATCAGGAAGGATAAGGCGGTAACTCTTACAACAAACAGTGCGGTAGCTACACTTGCGGATGAAGAAGAAACTGTTTTCAATAACGTTATTTTCACTGTTGAAAACGGTGCAAGCTTCACACTTGACGGATTTACCGTTACAGGTCTTTCCTATATAATCGCAATTACTCCCGAAAATATTTCCGTGACCAACTGTGATATCGACATTACTACAGACAAGGGTCATGGATGTCCTCCTTCGTTTATCAGCTTTAACAATTCTAACGGGGGAAGTGTTGAACTTGTATTTACGAATAACACACTTCTCGCAACATCCGCTCAGGCAACAACTCACGGTATAGCAGGCTGGAACTCCATTGAATCCGCGGTTATTACAGGCAACACATTCGGCTCCGAGGATGCTCCCTTCACAGCAGCTGCAATCAAGCTTATGAACTTTGTAGATGATGCCGAGGTTGTTGTTGAGGATAATGTTTTCTATGTAGAATCCAAGGATACAACATGGGGACCTAATGCAATTCAGTTCTTCCAGAACAATTCCAGAGCTGCTGACTATACAGTAGCAATCGCAAATAACAGCTTCTTTGTTGACGAAGACACTGCTGCTGTCGGTGTAAATACAAACGCAATGGGCAAGCCCGTTGATTACGCAGGTGGTGCAACAGTTGAAATCGACAAGAACAACACGGTAAACGGTAAGGCTATCACAATTCAGGACGTTATCGCATTCGGTAACGGCATCAACGACGAGGCTTATACAAGAGGCTATATCGGCGTAGGCGTTGAGAAAAATGCGGATGATGAAATTACAGGCGGTTGGTTCAATAAGTATAGCCTCGGTCTTGAAGCGGCTCTTGCAGAAGGTTATTCCGCATACGCAGACGGCTCCGACTATATCAAGGTTATGAAAACAACTACAAATAAGGTTGCCGTTGAATTCGAAGAGTTTTCCGTTTCCGAGGGTGAAGTGATTTATGACATCGTTCTCACAGCAGATGATGACGAAATCATCAACAGACTTAACTCCGTTGACCTCACATTCGTCCTCACACAGGTGAACGGCGATAACGATTTTGAAATTCTCGCATCCAATAAGGAAGTAACAATCAACCCTGTTGACAACAGCAAGTTCAGATACGAATTCCACTACGACGGCAAGGATAACGTAACAACAGACACAAGTGAAGAAATTATTATCGGTCAGGTTAAGTTTACAGGCTACGGTGAATTCAGATTTGCTGTTGACACAAGCGAAAAGGCTAACGAAACAAATGCCGCTCACGCTACAAAGGCAACAGACAACATCGTTGATACATTCATTCCCAAAGGTGACGGTGTAACGGCAGGTGTGCTTGATATTGCTGACAGCACAACAGAAAATATCGTAATTCTCACACCCACAAGAAAGCTTGTTATCAATATCGACTTCCCGAACGCTGTTAACAACAACGCACTTGAATATCAGGCAATGCAGGTTAAGGTTACAGGTGAAGACCTCGAGCAGCCTCTTGTAATTGATCTTGGTACAGACAGTAAGTATTCTGCACTTGATGTATACAAGAACAAGAAGAATGTTGCGGTTGACGTTGAAGACCTCTACGAAATCACAATCGAAAATCTCCTTACAGTAAACACAGCATACACAGTTGAGGTTAGCGGCGCAGGCTACAGAACAGCCCGCTACACCGTAACAATGAACTGCGACGAATACAAGACCCTCAACTTCTGGAACAACGTAAAGGACAACGACACCCTCGTAGAAGAAAAGAAGGACTCCTCCGCAAAGAAGGTAACCTTCCTCGCTGGTGACATCGTTAAGGACAGCCTCATCAACATCTACGACCTCTCCGCAGTAGTTTCCTACTTCGGCGAAAATATGGATACAGCTAAGTACAATGACTACGCTAAGTACGACCTTAACAGAGACGGAAAGATTGACTCTAAGGATGTAGCGTATGTACTCGTTTC
>JAFYPA010000057.1 GCA_017560085.1 Clostridia bacterium | reverse complement strand
AGAAAAAGGGTAACATCCGATAGCAAGACCTCATATCAGGTCATTGTTGAATCAGAAAAAGACCCACTCACAGGCAAAAGACAAAGACAGTACAAGACTGTCAACGGCACAAAGAAAGAGGCTGAAGCAATTCTCCAGAGAATGTTAAACGAGCTCGCAAACAGCGGTGCAATAGTCAAGCCTTCAGCCTTAAAGCTCAAGGACTGGTTGACGGAATGGCTTGAACTTTATCTACCCAATATAGAAGAAACAACACGTTTCAACTACCGAGAAAGAATCACAAACAGAATTATTCCTTATCTTGGCAACACACCCATTAAGGACTTAAAAACCTCGGCAATACAGGAATGGGTAACCACTCTTCACAAGGACGAAGAACTCGCTCCAAAATCAGTAAAAAATATCTTTCTGAATCTGAAGGCGGCTCTTGACAAGGCTGTAATACTCAGAATGATTCCATACAACCCATGCATAGGTATAGAGCTTCCAAAGCTTGTAAAGTATGATGCACAGGTCTATGATGAAGACGAAATTGCAAAGCTTCTTGAAACTGCAAGAAATACTGACATCTACCTTCTCGTAGTGCTGATAGTAACCATAGGCTTCCGCAGAGGAGAAATCACAGCACTAACTTGGGACGATATTGAGCTTGATAAGAATCTGCTCCACATAAGACATAACACAGTCATTGCAGGTAACAAGAAGATTACAAAAGCCCCAAAGACAGAGTAGTGCAAAGATAATCCAGAAAAGACTCGGTCACTCTGACATCACAACAACCCTTAATATCTACGCTCACGCACTTCCGAGTGCAAATAAGGAAGCAGGCAACACAATAGACAACAGAATTCTCGGTACAAAGCAGGCATAAAGGCTCTGCAATACAACAGGTATCCTAACCACATACCTCTCACATAGATTGCAATAAAATCATATTAAATTACATTACATCGAAAACAATCATAGTGAAATAGATACCCCACACAGCCCAAAAAAGTTGTGTGGGGATTTTTGTTGCAGTAAAAAGAATTTTGGGCGTCATCCTGCCGTCACAGATACAGAGACAATCCTCGCAAAGTGGCGTAGATAGGGCATTCTTCCAAGAAAATTCATCGGGCTTCCTTACAGAAGGTCAGTTAACAGCAACCCGATGTTTTTTTGACTTTAGGCTATCTACCGAAGTTTTTGATGGGAATTCGGGAATCCTGTGCAGAATTCCTTGCAGAGCTTGACTTTAGGTTGACCTTTAGTTTCCCAACTCGATTACCAACCTTAGTCAAAAACCCTTATTATGGGTATCAGCATGGTAGTGTGTAGCAGTATTGCAGAAACTTTGAGCCTTGCATCGCCCCTTAAGTCGACCACCGCCGACGACAAAACAGCTCTTTTTTCTCTCAAAATCGCATTATTAAGCCTCTCGCCGCCCAAATGACGGCAGAATAGATTTAATTACTTTGCACTACTTTTAACTATTTTCAATTACTTCACAACTACCCGCAGAGCAAAGAGATAACCCTTGCATAGCCGTTCTATCGACATATACAAGGGTTTGACTCTTGGTTGCGGAGACGGGATTTGAACCACGCGACCTTCGGGTTATGAGCCCGACGAGCTACCAGGCTGCTCCACTCCGCGATATTGAATTGAGTTTCCGAGAATGGTGCCGGAAACCGGGCTCGAACCGGTACGGGATGTTAGTCCCACGGGATTTTAAGTCCCGGGCGTCTGCCAATTTCGCCACTCCGGCAGATAATCGGAACGCCCACTCTCTCGAGCGCTTAGATATTATACCACACTATTTTCCATTTGTCAAGTCTTTTTCGAAAGTTTTTTGCTCGAATTGAAAATAATGTTATTTTTCACGGTATATCGGCAAAACAAATGCTCATTCTGCCGACATACCTTATTATATTCGGATAATCGGAAATTATACACAAAGCCCAATTACGCCATAGTCTTCAGCATCTCGAGGGAAACGGAATACAGACACTTCTCCCCCGCCTCGTATCTCTTGAATTCGTCTATCATGTATTTGCCCATTCTCACTACCTCAAGTCCCATGCTTCCCGCAATGTGAGGCGTAAGTATTACATTGTCCATATCGTAGAATTCGTGCCCCTTCGGAACAGGCTCAGGCCAGGTTACGTCAAGAATCGCGACTCTGTCGGGACAGTCCTTCAGTGCCCTTACAAGGTCGGACTCCACAACCTGTCTGCCTCTTCCTGTGTTGATAAACACCGCGTTCGGAAGCATCTTGTCGAAATATTTTCCGCAGAGCATACCCGCAGTGTCGTCGTTGTTGGCAAGGTGGTTGGATATTACATCGCAGGTCTCGAAGATCTCGTCAAGTGAAGCCATATGTACGCCGTGCTCTCTTATATATTCCTCCGAAAGGAACGGGTCGAACACAAGAACGTCAAGCTTGTAGTCCTTCAGCCTTTCGATGACCATCTTGCCTATCATTCCAGCACCGATGATGCCGATTTTTGCGTTGTAGTTACCCTTGAAGCTCTGAAAGTGATCCCAGGCTCTGCCGTGACCCTCCTTCTTATATCTGTAGGACGAGCCGAAGAAGCCCTTGTTTGCAAGAATAATCTGCGCAACTGTATACTCCGCCACGGGAACGGCATTCGCCGCCCAGGAGGAATGTACTCTTATTCCGCACTCAAGAAATTCCCTTGCGAACTGCTGAACAGAGCCGGCACCGTAATAAACCGCCTCAAGACGGGGGAAATACCGCTTTATTTCCTCGCTCGTGTAGTGCTCCATTCCCCAGGTGGAGAAAATAACCTCCACATCCCTTATGCCCGAGCTTATATATTCCTCCTTGGTAAAATCCCCGAGGAACTCGGTAAGAGAGGCAATCTCCGAGCGGAGCTCACTGTCGTAAACTCTTGTCGCACTATTTCTCTGCTCTGTAAGTATAATTGACTTTTTCATAATAAACTCCCGTACGAATCAAATTAAACACTTCTGTATGAATAACCCTTCGAGCCCGAATGCACCGCCATCACAAGAGCGAGAGCGGCATACATGGAAACAAGGGAGGAAGCACCGTAGCTCACAAGCGGAAGAGTAATTCCGACAACCGGAGTAAGCCCCAGCGCCATTCCGAGATTTATAATAAACTGGAATATAAACATCCCCGCAACACCGCATCCGATGTAGAGACCCGAATAATCCCCTGCCTTACTCGCAATATAAATTATTCTGCCGATAAGAAGCCCGTAAAGAACCACAAACAAGGCACTGCCGACAAAGCCGAACTCCTGCCCGATAACAGCAAACACCATATCGGTATGCTGAGCGAAAAGACCGCCCGCCTTATGTATTGTCTCACCCTTCAGATAACCTTGTCCGAGAAGCCCTCCCGAGGCAATGGCATTTCTGCTTCGGATGACCTGATGACCGTAGCCCAACGGGTCAAGCTCGGGGTTGAAGCCTATTAGAACACGCCTCTTTCGGAATTCGCCCAGATTCTCCCATATAACGGGAAAGGCAACCACAACCGCACCTATGCACAGCGCAATATATTTCCAGTCGATTTTGGCACAGAACACAAGAGTAACAAAAATAACAATGAACACAAGACCGTTACCCCAGTCTCTCTCAAGAAGCACAAGACCGATAATCGACCCTCCGTGAAGGAACACTCCCAGAAGCGTCAGCAACGAATTGAGCCTCTCACGGATTTTCGAGAGATGCGCCGAGAGAGTGATAATAAACATAATCTTTGAGAATTCCGCAGGCTGAATGCTTGTGAATCCCAAATCAATCCAGCTCTTGTTTTCCTCACCCGTGGGGCTGTATCCGAACACAAGGGTAAACAGAAGAAGAACCACGTTTGCAATATAAATCCACTTCCAGTGCTTCATAGCCACACTCATATCAAAAAGCGGAAGAAGCACCACCGCACCTATTCCAAGCACAAAGGCAGTACACTGAAGAAGGTCAATTCTTCTGTGGGACGGCTCGGTCATAGAGCCGCTGTGCACCGCAAGAATTCCTATTACGGCTATAACGAGAACAAGTGCAAGAAAAACAAAATCTATTCTGCGGAAGTAATTAACCCAGAAATTACGAAGCTCACGGAATGTTCCCGAAGCACCTTCTCTTCCTGCCGTGACAGGCTTCGGAGCGGGGCTCAGAGAAATAGTCCTTCGAGCCTTGAGCCGCTTGCTTCTCATATTCTGACGTCTTGAAGAGCCCGAGCTTATACCGTAAAGCTCAAGGTGTCTCTGCTCCGCCTCAAGCGGAGACATAACCCTTTTGGATTTATCCGTTTCCACAAAGCGCTTGATTCTTCTTGTGCTTCCGGGCTTTGCGGTAAGACGCATTTTGCCTGCTCCGCCCGGATTTTCCGCAGCACCTACCGGCTTTTGCGCGGGAACGGCAGACCTTACAGCCTTCTTCAAAATGTCACCACCTTACAGTTAAAATTTAATCATATCAAATATTATATCACACCGGGATGAAAAAGTAAATAGTATAATATTATATTTCAAAAAAAGTATTATCGGAATTTACAAATAGATATGGAATAAGCTCAAAATAACATATATAATAAATGTATAAAACATTTTACGCGAGGTAAAGCCATGTACGAAGAAAACGAAAAGAAAAAATCTCCGATAGGCGTTGTGTTTTCAGCACTGTTCTTCGGTATTTTTCTTTTTATAATGTGCTCGATAATATTCAATTCCTGCCGTATGAGTGACAGCGATATCTGTGACGACGTAATTTTCGACGACAGAACATACGAAGCCTACAACAGCTCCCCCGAGGACTTTTCCGTGGAGGCTTACGACATAGAAAAGAGATTCGAGGCGGTGGAGGCAAATCAGCTTCTTCAGCTGAAATACCTTTACT
Organism: Clostridia bacterium; assembly: GCA_017560085.1. Taxonomy (GTDB): domain Bacteria; phylum Bacillota; class Clostridia; order Oscillospirales; family CAG-382; genus SIG622. The sequence continues at coordinate 96,894 of JAFYPA010000057.1, read as the reverse complement.
ACATCCCCTCGGCAAAGCAGATGCAGGTTACAATAAAGTACAACACAAGCTATGCAGAGACCACGGACAGCACCGAGCTTCCCTTGAATCTCACCCTCAAAAATCACACGGGAGAAATCCTTGACGACTTCTTCTTCGTAACCGACGTAAAGGACGGCTACGGCTACATCAGAATATGCTGGAACAATGTGGAATTCTCAGACAAAAGCGAATACACACTGCACGTAACCCAAAAGAAGGGCGACAAGGAGGTAAACCGCGGCTCCTTCCTTATGCAGAAGGCAACAACCGCTCACAAGGAAATAAAGCTCACAAAAAAGAATGCTCCCGAGATAATAAAATAAGCATACAAAAAACGGTGCGTCCGAAATGGATTCACCGTTTTTCTTTTATCACAGAAGCTTTTCCGCTTCCTTTATTGCGTTTACAACCTTTTCGGCAACAGCCCTGTAGCCCTCGTCAGTAAGATGAATGTTATCGTCGCAGACATATTCTGAAAGCTTCGGATATACCACAGAATGAAGGTCGTTTATAATGATACCCATATCACGCAGAACCGGTACGATTGCTTCGTTATATTTTATAATAAGGTCGTTTCTGTCATGAAGAGCCGCGTCACTTACGGGTGTGGTTGTAGCGAAAATGACAACCTTCGCTCTCTTTTTTAAAAGTCCCGCAATACGAACCATATTCTTTATGTATTCGTCAATATCACAGAAGGGAATTCCGTCAACGCAAGGGGTCATATCCCAGAGTCCGTTGTTCCAGTGAACAATGTCCGTTCCCTCAATCTCCGCTCTCCAGTCAAAAAGACCTCGGAGTGTGTACTTGGAGAATCTGCAGTTTTCGGCGGGCTGAAATACGGTGTAGTCCGCACCGAGCATATCGGGAACTATCTTTCCGTAGCCCATTCTTATAGAGTCACCGAGCAGTGTAATCTTTCTCATAATAAAACCCTTTCCGATTGCGGATGTTACTTTCTGAATCCGACAATCCGTTCCTCTTCGTTTTTGATTTTATAGAATACAAATATAAGTGCCGCCGCTGTGAATACCCAGGTTATCGGATAGGTCGCAAACAGAGCATCAAGAGTGTGGTATTTTTTAAAGACGGTGAAAATCCACACAAATCTTATACCGCACACACCCGCCACCTGAACAACCGTCGGAGCAATCGAGCTTCCGAAGCCTCGCAGTGCACCGCTGTATATGTTCATAAGGCCAAGAATAAAGAAGGTCGAGCACATATACCTTACACGGACAATACCGCAAAGAATAGCCTCCTCTTCGCCGGGAAGATAAATTGAGAGAAGCGGTCTTGCGAATACGGTAACGAGAGTACCGATAACAACGCCGGAAATAATGCTTATAAGAGCGCAAATCTTTACGGTTTTCCCCACTCTGTCGTACTTTCCTGCCCCTTTATTCTGCCCTACAAAGGTAATAACAGCCTGAGCCACGGCATCCATACCGATATTGACAAAGCCCTCAATATTCGCCGCCGCTGTGCTTCCCGCAATAACGGCAGATGAGTTGAAGGAGTTTGTCGCCGTCTGGATAATGGAGTTGGAAATATTGAAGAAGCTGCTTGCAATTCCCGAGGGAAGTCCGATTCTTACAATGCTCTTTAGTGCTTTTCCGTCTATCCGAATTTCCTTTATGTGCACAATACAGCAGTCGTAGCTTCGCATAAGAACAAGCAGAACGAGAATTGCGGAAACATACTGCGAAATAACCGTAGAAATCGCAACGCCCGCAACACCCATCTTGAAGGATGCAACAAACCATACATTCAGTACAACATTTATAAGTCCCGACACCGTCAGAATATAAAGCGGTCTTTTGGTGTCACCCTTGGCACGGAGCACCGCCGCAAGGAAGTTGTACATTATGTTTGCAGGGCTTCCGAGGAAGTATATTTTTACATATAAGGATGCAAGGTCAATAACATTGTCAGGCGTTGACATTACCTTAAGAAGCGGAGAGGATGAAAGGAATCCTATAACCCCCACCGCAATACCGCAGATAAGAGCAAAGGCAACAGCCGTATGAACAGCCCTTGAAGCCTCCTTGTGCTTTCCCGCTCCGAGAAGATTCGCAACAGTTACGTTAACACCGACGGAAAAGCCGATGAAAACATTGACAATAAGATTTATAAGAACCGCAGTAGCACCGACAGCCGCAACATAAAGCTCACCGCAATACCGTCCGACAACAACAAGGTCAACCGCATTGTAAAGAAGCTGAAGAAAACCCGAAAGCACAATGGGAATCGCAAAAAAGACAATATTTCCGAGCATAGGCCCCGAGCATATATCTCTGCTTTGTCCCGCAAATCTCGTTTTCAGCATAGAATCAGAGTCTCCTCATATGGAATCCGCCGTCCGCATTAAAGACGGTGCCCGTACCGAAATCAAAATTGCCCGATGCAAGCGAGGAAACCATACCCGCAATGTCCTCGGGTGTACCCCAGCGCTTAATGGGAGTGATTCCCTCTGCAATAAGCTTGTCGTACTTTTCCTTGACCTTGCCCGTCATATCCGTAGCAATAATACCGGGACGAACCTCGAATACGGGAATGTTATACTCCGCAAGTCTGTCGGCAAAAAGGGTCGTAACCATAGAAACACCCGCCTTTGAAATGCAGTATTCACCTCGGGATGTGGAGGAGGTATACGCCGACATAGAGCCGATATTCACGATTCTCGGACAGAAGTCTACCACCCTTCCGAGCATCTCAACCATAAAATTGGCACACATCTGTGTAAGGAAGAACACGGACTTGAGGTTAGTATCCATAACAAGGTCATAGCTTTCCTCCGTCGCAACAAGAATATCATTACGCACGGGCGGAGCAATCCCCGCATTATTCACAAGCAAATCAAGCCGACCGAGCTTCTTGGCACATCCGACAAGTGCCTCCCATGTGCTTCTTTCCTTTATATCCCCGGGAACATAAGCGTGTCTGTCCCCGAAAAGCTCCGAAAAGCACTTCTCCGTTTCCTCTCTGTAGGATGAAGAAGTAACAATCACAAAATACCCATCCTCAAAAAGCTTCTTCGCAATACCGAGACCGATGCCTCTTGAAGAGCCTGTAATAATCGCTGTTTTCATATTCAATACCACCTTACTTGTTATTCGCTCTGAATTCTCTGAAAATCTTCTTATACATATCGTTTCTGATTATACAGCCCGAAAGAAGTCCGTTCTTCTTGAGTGTCGAGCATCCCGAGCAGGCAACACAGCACTTCTTGTCGTCAAATCTTCCCTTGAGTATGTCAATCGCCATTGAGGGATAAGCAAAGCTCATTCTGCCAAAGCCCACGAAGGTCGTGTAGTCCTCCGCAATCATACCCGCACCCGCATAGGGCGACTTCTCGCAAAGCCCCGAAATACCCGTGTTAACACAAGGAAGCTTCGGGTAGGCTCTGTGAATCTCTCTTGCCGCCTCAAACATACGCACCTCGGCACGAAGAGCATTTGTCGGAGGAACGTCCACGCCAACTCTGTAAGGTCTTGAAACATCCGAATTGTAGTAGGGGCTTCCCACCGTGATGTTGAGTAAATCAATATAAGGCTCAAGCTCGCCCACAAGACGAATGGATTCGGTAAGGTCGTACTTTTCGCTGTCGTCCTTGTCCGTTGCAAAGCTGTGTCTGAATCTGTAGCCGTCATATACATTGAGTCTTGAACAGAGAATGGTATCGGGCTTCAGAGCCTTTCTCGCTTCCTTCACGGTATCAACAAGAAGCCTTACTCTGCCCTCGTATTCACCGCCGTAGATTCCTTCTCTGTCAAAGGAGGAAAGAAGCTCGGAATAGAGATAGCCGTGACAGCACTTGATATCAACGCCGTCAAAGCCCGCCCTTTCGGAAAGCACGGAGCATTCAACGAATTTTGCCTTAAGCTCTGTGAGATATTCGTCCGTAACGATTCTGTCCTCGCTCATAAGAGGATTTTCTCTCTCGGGAATGTGGTGAGCAATCATAGGCTCGGGTGTACCCTTCGGCTTTGAGTGTCTGCCCGAGTGGTTAAGCTGAATTATAACAATCGGCTCATAGCCGTTTGCGTCTCTGCAGGTGTCCTTGATTTCCCTTGCGAGCTTTGCAAAAAGAGGAACGTTTTCCTCGGTAATCATAAGCTGATGAGCGTTGCTTCTGCCCTCGGGGCACACGGAAACAGCCTCAACCCATATTATGCCCGCACCGCCTCTTGCAAGGTCTCTGTAGCGATTATATGTAATCTCGATGGGATTGCCAATCTCGTCCGCATCCTGACCCTCCATGGGCTGATATACTATTCTGTTGGGAGCGGTGAATTTACCAACCTTCCCGGGAAGTCCAAGTGTAGAGGCAAAATCCTCGCTGTACGGAATGTAAAGCCCCTCCCTTGAGTCGTTCTCGAATTTTGTGCCCTTCAGAATAGATGCATAATAGTCAATTGCTCTGACATTTTCGTTTTTCTTCATTTTTCCGATTCCTTTTGAAATTTTAATATTGTTTTCAAATTCACATTTAAATTTTCGCTTATTTACAGTATAATTATAGCATAACAAATATTGTATTTCTATAACATTTCTACGATAAAATGTAATATTTATTATACAATTGAAGGAGAAGTCCGAAATGAACACTGAAATTTCAAATATTCTGAGCCTTGATGCGGTAATAGTCGGAAGCGGATGCGCGGGTCTCAACTGTGCGGATGAGCTGTACGGTCTCGGAGTAAAAAACATTGCAATAGTCACCGAGGGTCTGTATATGGGCACATCCATAAACACGGGCTCGGACAAGCAGACATACTACAAGCTCTCAAGCACGGGCTCGGAGCAGGATTCCGTCTACGATATGGCAAAAACCCTTTATTCGGGCGGTTGTATGGAGGGCTACCACGCACTGTGCGAGGCATCCTGCTCAAGCAAGGCGTTCTTTAAGCTTGTTTCAATCGGTGTGGACTTTCCCAAAAACAGATACGGCGAATACGTAGGCTACCGCACCGACCACGACTACAGAAAAAGAGCAACCTCCTGCGGTCCTCTTACATCAAAGTTTATGGCGGAATGCCTTATTAAAAGAATAAAGGAAAAGAATATCACCGTCCTTGAGGATATGCGAGCGATAAAGGTTCTGACAAAAGAGAAGAAATCGGTGGGCATTCTCGCAGTGGACGGTGAGGGAAATCTCACGCTTATAAAGGCAAAAAAGGTGGTTCTCGCAACGGGAGGACCCAGCGGAATATATTCCTCAAGTGTTTTCCCGAAGTCGCAGACGGGCTCACTTGCAACGGCACTTGAGTGCGGAGCATCGGGAGTAAACCTCACCGAATGGCAGTACGGTATCGCATCCACCGACTTCAGGTGGAATCTCTCGGGAACATATATGCAGGTTATTCCCCGCTTTGTGTCAAAGGACAAGGACGGAAACATCCGTGAATTTCTCGCAGATTACCTCGGTGATATGCAGTTCGGACATATATTCCAGAAGGGCTACAACTGGCCTTTCTCTCCGTCAAAGCTCGCAGGTGAAAATTCAAGCTCTCTTGTGGATATGGCTGTATACTCCGAGCGGATGCGTGGCAACGAGGTTTTCCTTGACTATATGCACGAGCCGAGCGAATTTGTAATGTCAAAGCTCCCCGAGGAGGCATATGATTACCTTAAAAATTCCGAGGTTACAGAGCTTGACACCCCCATAAAGAGACTTCGCCATATGAACGAGAGAGCATATCAGCTTTACCTTTCAGGCGGCATAGACCTTGAAAGGGAGCTTCTGAGAATAGACGTCTGCGCACAGCACTGTAACGGCGGTATAGCCTGCGACGAGAATTATATGTCAAAGGAAATAGATTCCCTCTATGTCTGCGGTGAATGCTCGGGTACATTCGGAATAGCCCGTCCCGGCGGAACGGCACTCAATAACACGCAGGTTTCCTCGATGCGTGCATCCGAGCATATTGCGGATAATCTCCAAAGCGAGATAATATCCGACGAAGAAGCAACAAGCCTTATCACGGATAAAGCCGAGCTTTGCGAAGCCCTTTCAAAGGGAACAAAAACCGCAAGCGAGCTTCTTTCCTACAGAAAGGAAATCGGAAGCCTTATGTCGGCAAAATGCTCATTTGTAAGAAGCAGTAAAAATGCTGATTTTGCCCTTTCGGAGCTTTACAAAATGAAGAAATCCTTTATAGCCGACAACGGCACAACAAGGAATCTTCTGAAGGAAGCACTGATAAACTACGACCTTCTCGTTTCCGCAATTGCAATAGCCTACGCACAGAAAATCTACTGTGATGACGGCAAAAAGAGCCGTGGAAGCTTCCTTGTAACCGACAGCGAAAGCATCGACTTTGCGGAAATCAAGTGCGAAACCGACAACACAACGCTCTACAACATCACACTTTCGGATACACCCTCATACACAAAATCCATCGTTTCCCCCATTCCCGACAGCGAACAATGGTTTGAAAGGGTTTACAACGAATACTACGCAAAATAACAGAAAGCCTCGGAGAGAATAACATCTTTCCGAGGAATTTTTTATCTGTATTTACTTATGAATTCGCATCCGTTGCCACGGAACTCCCTGCCCGAAAGGTAATCGAGAATACCCGAATCGGTTTTGAAATCAAACCTGAGGCTGTAGGCGTAAAGATGCTGGAAATTATCGCCGTACCGCTTTCCGTGGGCAATGCCGTACTTTCCGTCTCCCACAAGAGGTGTGCCGATATACGCCATATGTGCCCTTATCTGATGAGTTCTGCCCGTAATAAGCTCAACGGAAACGAGGGCGTTTTCACCCAGCGTGCGCTCGACTCTGTATTTTGTGACAACCGTCTTTATATCGTCATCGTACCTTATGCGAAGTGCCCTTTTTGCTTCCTCGCGGGTTTTGAAAATATAAACTCTGTTTTTGCCCTTGTCCTTGTAATGGAAGTGGCTGAGAGTAGCGCTTTTCGGGTTGGGAATTCCCGCTGTTTCGCAGTAATAGGTTTTCTTTATCTCTCTGTCCTTGATTTTTGCGTTCATAATGCGAAGTGCCTCGGCATTCTTGGCGCATATAACAAGTCCGCCCGTGTTTCTGTCAAGTCTGTGACAAAGGCTCGGGGTGAAGCTCTGCTCGTTTTCGGGGATGTACTCCCGCTTCTTGAAAAGGTAGCCGATGATTCTGTCGATAAGATATGTCCCCTGCTTTGTGCTGTCCTCGTCGGGCTCGCTCTGATGCACCGTTTCGCCCTGAGGCTTGTCTACGATTATGATATTTTCGTCCTCGTAAACAATCTCGGATTGTCTCAGATCATATTTCCGCTCGGAATACTTTTCGTTATCCTTCCTGTCATCCGTGCCGTCGGGGAAAAACTCGTCGCTTATGTAAAGGGAAATCTCGTCACCCTCACAAAGCACCGTTTCCGCATCCGCTCTTTTGCCGTTGACCTTGAAGCTCTTCAGGCGAAAATACTTATAAAGAAGCGACTTTGGTATATTTACAAGAGTTTTGGTCAAAAATTTATCAAGACGCTGTCCCGAATCGTTTTTATTTACGTGTAAAGTTCTGATATTATCAAATCCTGTCATTATAAAGTTTTGATTAGTATAACATATAATACATATCAATTCAAGGCTATTTTTTGAACTCAGCAAAAATTATTCCAAGGGAGGCATCACCTTGAATACAGTAACGGATTTTATAAAAAAACTCATAATTATTTACACGGATAAGGGCATTTCGGGGCTATCCGCACAGCTCTCCTACTATATGCTTTTCACCTTCTTCCCGATACTGCTTTTCGCCAACGGAGTACTCGGCAGAATTCTGCCCTACGGCTACAGACTTCCTCTTTCAAATGTAATACCGAGGCAGATTCGTGACTTTGCGGAAAGCTATATATACGAAATTGAAAAAGGCGCAAATTCAAGGCTTATGCTTCTCGGAGCACTTCTTACACTGTGGTCTCTTACCCGATATATCCGCTACTACAGAAGAAGCCTTTCAAGGATATACGAAAAGCGAAGACAAATCTCCTTTCTCTACGACTGGGCAATATCCCTTGTGTTCTCCATAGGGATGCTTCTGCTGTTTTACCTTGCGGTGTTCTCGGTGTTTGTCACGGACAGCGTACTTGTAAAGCTCGGATTTTACTCCTTTGCGGGAAGTGTATGGTATATGCTGAGATTCATTATAATAGCTCTGTTTGCATTCCTCGTAATATGCCTTGTAAGCTTCACCGAATGCGGAAGCGGAAAAAAGCTGTGGGATTTCGCACCCGGGTCCTTATGCAGTGTGGGAGTGTGGACGGTCGTTTCCGTGATTTTTTCATACTACGCAAGGAGCATCGCTGATTATTCCGCCTTCTACGGCTCAATCGGAAACGTGATAATGCTTCTTGTGTGGCTGAATCTTACCAACACAATTCTTTTAATGGGCGGAGTTGTAAATATATGTTTAAATAATAATACTTGAAATATGCGATTTTTTATTGTATAATCTCTAAAAAAAGCTATGGAGAATATAAAAATGAACGAACAGATAAAAAAAGACTTACGCACAGCCCTCGAGGAGCTTTACACCGTCGCACACCCCGAGGAGGACTCTATCCTTGTTGTCGGATGCAGTACAAGTGAGGTAATCGGCAAAAAAATCGGCACGGGCGGCAGCGAGGAAACCGCAAAGGCAATCTGCGACACACTACGCGAGTTCTGCCGTGAAAAGAAGCTCTTCCTTGCCGCACAGTGCTGTGAGCATCTCAACCGCTCGCTTGTTGTTGAAAAGAAATGTGCCAAGATGTACGGTCTTACAAGAGTCAACGCCGTTCCCCACGCAAAGGCAGGCGGGGCGTTCGGTACAGCGGTATACGGCAGTATGGAGGAGCCTTACCTTGTCGAAAGCGTTGTTGCCGATATGGGCATTGACATAGGCAATACACTCATAGGTATGCACATAAGACCTGTATGCGTTCCCGTAAGAGTAAGTGTAAAGACAATCGGCGAAGCACCCCTGACACTTGCAAGGTCAAGATGCAAGTATGTCGGAGGCGAAAGAGCACACTATAACCCCGAAATAGGCTGATATAGAGAGGTATCGCTATGCTGAAAAACAGCGGTCTTGTTTCAATAAGCTTCAGAGGAAAATGCGTTAACGAAATCATTCGTCTATCCGCTGAAAATAGCCTTAAATACATAGAATGGGGCGGCGATGTTCATTGTCCCGCAGGCGACATAAGCCGAGCAAGAGAGCTTGGACATCTTACTAAAAATGCGGGACTTATTCCCTTCTGCTACGGCTCATATTACAGAGTGGGCGTAAATCCCGTATCCGAATTCCAATCTGTGTGTGAAACGGCAAAGGCACTCGGTGCAACGGTTATCCGTGTGTGGGCGTACAACAAAAGCTATGAGGCTTGCACATCCGAGGAGCTTTGCAGGGTCATATCCGAAGCGAAGGAAATATTTAATATCGCAAAAGCAAACGATTTGTGTATAAACTTTGAATACCACCGAAGCACCCTCACACAGACGATTGACGGTGCATTAAGGTTGTTCTCAGAGCTTGATAAGGACATCCTTTTCGTAAGCTGGCAACCAAATCCCGAAATAACGGTGGATGAACATATGCGTGAATTGTCGCTTCTTCCAAGGCTTGACATAGTTCACACCTTTGCGTGGACATTCGAAAACGGCGAAAATGTAAGACATCCGCTGTACAATCATCATCTGACATGGAAGGATTACATCAAAAAAGCAAAGGAAATAAACCCCGATTGCATATTCGAGCTTGAATTCTTCAAGGACGACTCGGAAGAGCAGATGTCACAGGACTGCAGAACACTTAACGACCTTCTCTGAAAGGAAAATGCAAAAATGAAAACAACCTACGATATAGTCAAGGAAATCCGCTGTAACACCTTCGTTGCGGGCGGTGGCGTTGCGGGAAGCTCTGCGGCAATAGCAAGTGCAAGAGGCGGTGCAAAAACCATCCTCTGCGAAATGGGCGGAACGCTCGGAGGTCAGGCAGGCATAGGACTTGTAACTCCCCTTTCCTCCGTAACATCAAAATCACGAATCCCCTTCGGCGGTCTTGTAAAGGAAATTGTTGACGAAACCTCCCGACTTACGGAAAAGTATGTTATCGACGACGAAAGCTTCGGCACGGCATATAACATCTCGCCCCATATACTGAAGTATGTTCTGTTGAAGATGGCAAGCGATGCGGGGGTAAATGTAAGATTCCACACAGTTCTTTGCGATGCGGAAACGGAAAACGGCAGAATAAAAAGTGTTATAATCAAGGATAAATCGGGATACACAAGAGTTATTGCAGATACATATATCGATGCCACGGGTGATGCAGACCTTGTATATCTTTCGGAGGACAACTATGTCCTCGGAAGCGAAAGCGGAATATACGACAAGCTTATGGGTGCAAACCTCGATAAGGTGCATTCAGACGGAGGAAAGAGCGAAAAATACCATTCGGACAACCTTATGCAGCCCGTGTCACTATTTTTTGTAATGCGTGGCGTTGACTACGAAAAAGCAAGCAGTCTCAACAACAAAAACCTCTATTTCGGCGACCTCGGCATTACAAAGGAAAGATTCGAAAAATGGGAATTCTGCGGTACACCGGGCTTTGAAATACAATCGGATTTCGTCCCGATGCCACAGAACAGAGTGCTTATGACAAGAGGCAGACACTCGGACGAGGCTGTTATCAATATGTCCAGAGTCATAAATATCAACGGTGCAGACGGTGACGACCTTTCAAGAGGCGAGGTTATTTGTCAGCTTCAGCTTATCGCAATAGTTGACTTTTTAAAGACCTTTATTCCCGGCTTTGAAAAGAGCTATCTTGTAGAATCCTCATCAAGACTGGGTGTCCGGGAAACAAGACGCCTTGTCGGAAAATACAAGCTTTCGGGGCTTGACCTTATAAACGGAAGCTCCTTCCCCGACACCGTTGCCTGCGGATATTATATGATAGACATCCACGACCCTCAGGGCAAGCGCAACGCAATAGGCGGTGACCTTGAAATGGACTACTTCGAAATCCCCTACCGCTCGCTGTGCTCGGAAAAATACAACAACCTCCTTGTCTGCGGCAGATGCATTTCCTGCGACCATATTGCACACTCCGCAACAAGAATCCAAGGGTGCTGTATAACGACGGGAAACGCTGTAGGAGTTGCATCCGCACTTACGGCGAAAGAAGGAATTGCACCCTGCGATTTGTCACCCGATAGCCTTCGTGAAAGCCTAAAAAAAGACGGCATTTTCGTAGGCAACAACAAAAAATAACAACCATAAAGCGAGGAAATATATATGCTTATCAAAACATTGGGCACAAGCCACGGAGACCCGACGGAAATCCGCTTCAATTCATCCACACTTTACGAAATCTGCGGAAGCTACTACCTCGTAGACTGCGGTGAGCCCTGCGATGCACTTATGATAAGAAGCGGAAGAAAACCACAAAACGTCAAGGCTGTTTTCATAACCCATATGCACGACGACCACACAAGCGGACTTGCACCTCTTTGCAAGGAAAAGTACAAGTATAAGTCGGATTTCCCGATGAAGGTAATGCTGACGGAGGAAGCCGCAATCCCCGCATTCAAGGGCTGGCTTGAGGCTACTCACATAAGACATACGGGCGGAGACGTGGAATTTGACTACATAAAGCCCAACACACTCACCTATGACGACGGTGATATCAAGGTCACATCCTACAGAACAAACCACGTGCTTCACGGAAAGTTCCCCAGCTTCTCCTACATAATCGAGGGCGAGGGCAAGAAAATACTCCACACGGGCGACCTCGAATGCGACTTCTCCGACTTCCCGAAAATAGCACTTGAGGAGGAATTCGATGCCTGCGTTTGTGAGCTTACTCACTACAATTTCGAAAAAGCACTCCCTATATTCCAAAGGTGCAAATTCAAGAAGCTCATCTTCTCGCACATCGGTAACGAATGGCATATTCCCGAAAATGTCGAAAAATTAAAGGAGCTTTGCAACTCGCTTCCCTATCCCGCAATTCTCGCCTTTGATGGTGATGAATTCGAAATCTGATTTCAGCATTTATGTTCAAAAAAGCAGTTTCCGATTATATAAATTTATACAAATTTATTTTTATAAAATCTATTGACAAACAAGAATATTTAGTGTATAATGTGCTTGTATAATACAAGATGTAGTATACACACCGTGTGCAACTGACGGAAAAAGCGGGCAAAACCGCAAGGGAGCACACGCGTATAACGCCGACCGTCTGGGCAAATCAGTTATGTATACTGTTTTGCCCTTTTTTGTCCTCCAAAAGGATATAGAAAGAAAAACAGTAATTAGAAGGAGGTTAAAATATGGAATTCAAGCAGTGGAACGGTTTTAAGGAAGGTAAATGGACGGAAGAAATCAACGTCCGTGACTTTATACAGCAGAATTACAAGGAATACAAGGGAAGCAGTGACTTCCTTGCAGGCGCAACCGAAAGAACAAAGGGCGTCTTCAAAAAGGTGCAGAATCTTTTCGCTCTCGAGCGTCAGTTCGGCGGTGTGCTTGATATTGATACGGCAACAGTATCCTCGCTTACAAGCTTCTCCCCCGGATACATCGACAAGGATAACGAAATCATTGTCGGTATGCAGACCAACAGACCCTTAAAGAGAAGCTGTAACCCCTTCGGCGGAATAAGAATGGTTCGACAGGCGTGCGAGGCTTACGGCTATAAGCTTTCCGATAAAATCGAAGAGGAATTCAAGTTCAGAACAACACACAACGACGGCGTATTCAGAGCATACACCGACGAAATGAGAGCCGCAAGAAAGTGCCATGTTATCACGGGTCTTCCCGATGCATACGGCAGAGGCAGAATCATCGGTGACTACAGAAGAGTAGCTCTTTACGGTGTTGACAAGCTTATTGAGGAAAAGAAGAAGGATAAGGATAAGCTTTCGCTGGGCAACTTCAACGCAGAGGAAATCCACCTTAACGAGGAGCTTTTCAAGCAGATTACCTTCCTCGGATATCTTAAGCAGATGGCGGCAATGTACGGCTTTGATATTTCTCAGCCCGCACAGAACACAAGAGAAGCAATCCAGTGGACATATTTTGCATACCTCGGAGCAATCAAGGAGCAGAACGGTGCGGCAATGTCTCTGGGCAGAGTAAGCACATTCTTTGATATTTACATTGAAAGAGATATCGCAGACGGCATCCTTGACGAAAAGGGCGCGCAGGAGCTTATAGACGACTTTGTAATAAAGCTCCGTATTGCAAGACATCTGAGAACTCCCGAATACAACGAGCTCTTCGGCGGTGACCCTATGTGGATTACCGAGGCTGTCGGCGGTATGGGCGAGGACGGAAGAACACTTGTAACAAAGAGCAGCTTCCGTATTCTCAATACACTCTACACTCTCGGCTCATCTCCCGAGCCTAACCTTACGGTGCTCTGGTCAAACAGCCTCCCCGAAAACTTCAAGTCCTTCTGTGCGAAGGTTTCCGTTGATACAGACTCCATTCAGTACGAAAACGACGACATTATGCGTCCCATTTACGGTGACGACTATGCAATCGCCTGCTGTGTATCCGCAATGAGAGTTGGCAAGGAAATGCAATTCTTCGGAGCAAGATGCAACCTTGCAAAGCTTCTTCTCATCGCAATCAACGGCGGCTACGACACCACAAGCGGTATGAGCATCGGTCCGCAGATGGATGTTATGGACGTTGAAAAGCTTGACTACGAGGAGGTTTCTAGGAGATTCGACACATATATTGCGTGGCTCTCTCACCTCTATGTCAACACAATGAACATCATTCACTATATGCACGACAAGTACGCATACGAAAAGACACAGATGGCTCTTCACGACACGGATGTACACAGATTTATGGCATTCGGTATCGCAGGACTTTCCGTTGTCGCAGACTCCCTCAGCGCAATCAAGTTCGCAAATGTACATCCCGTAAAGGATGAAAACGGCTATATCGTAGACTTTGAAACCACGGGCGACTTCCCCAAGTACGGCAACGATGACGACAGAGTTGACCTTATCGCAAAGGAAATGGCTCACAAGGTTATAACAGAGCTGCGCAAGACTCCCACATACAGAAATGCAGAGCACACACTTTCCGTACTTACCATCACATCCAATGTAATGTACGGCAAGAACACGGGCGCAACTCCCGACGGCAGAGGCAACGCAGAGCCCTTCGCTCCCGGTGCAAATCCCATGCATAACAGAGAGGAAAACGGCGCACTTGCATCCCTCAACTCTGTTGCAAAGATAAGCTACGACGACTGCCGTGACGGTATCTCCAACACCTTCTCCATCACTCCCGAGGCTCTCGGAAGAAGTGTGGATGACAGAGTAGCAAACCTCGTAGGAATTCTCGACGGCTACTTTGCAAAGAAGGCTCACCACATCAACATAAACGTACTCAACCGTGAAACCCTTATGGATGCATACGAAAACCCCGAAAAGTACCCCAACCTCACAATCAGAGTATCCGGCTATGCGGTTAACTTCAACAAGCTCTCCCGTGAACAGCAGAGAGAGGTTATCAGCAGAACATTCCACGAGGTTATATGAGCGATAACACAAAAGGAAGAATTCACTCCTTCCAGAGTCTCGGAACGGTGGACGGACCGGGAATAAGATTCGTTGCGTTTCTTCAAGGGTGTCCCCTTCGCTGCAGCTGCTGTCACAACCCCGATACATGGGAATTCGGTGCGGGCACGGAATATACCGCCACCGAGGTTGTCAGCCGTGCAATAAGGTATAAATCCTATTTCGGAAGCGACGGCGGAATAACCCTTTCGGGCGGAGAGCCGCTTATGCAATCCGAATTCTGCCTCGAAATATTCAGACTGTGCCACAAGGAAGGAATAAATACCTGCCTTGACACATCGGGTTGCATTCTTGACGAGAGCACAAAAAAGCTTCTGTCCGAAACCGACAGAGTGCTTCTCGATATCAAATACACCGACGAGGACGGCTACAGAAAATTCGTAGGCAACACAACCCTTTCGGATACACTTGATTTTCTCGCTTATCTTGACAGTAAATCTGTGCCGACAACAATCCGCCAGGTCATAATCACCGGGATAAACGACAGTGAGGAAAGCATAAGAAAGCTTTCAGAAATCAGCAAAGCACACAAGTGCGTTGATAAAATCGAGCTTCTCCCCTTCCGTAAAATCTGCAAGGTGAAGTACGACAATATGAAAAGGGAGTTCCCCTTCGCAAGCATCCCCGAGCCTTCACCTGAATTGATGCAGAGACTGAATTCAATACTCGGTAACTAAAAAAACAAAGGACGTGTCATTTGGCACGTCCTTATTTTTGCTTAATTCATATCGGGATTCTTAACACCCTCACGAAGGTAGGTTGCTTCTATATCGGCAATATGAAGCTTTACGGCAAGAGGATACATTTCAAATGCGTTGCTGATTGTAAAGCCGCCGGCCTTTGCAGTATCGTCAAAGCCGCCCATATGCCATCTTATAGCAATAGCCTCCTCAACCTTGAGTCGCATAAATCTTTCAATAAGAAATACAGACTTTTCTCCGTGACCGAATGGGAATTTATCCTCGATCTGATAAAAGGGCACCTTTTCCCACTGACCCGTCTGCTCGTTCTTCTGATTACGGAACGAAACCTTGTAAAACTGCGCCTTGCACAAATCGTGCAACAGCGAAACTATAGCAATGCTTTCCGCACTGTGCTCACCTGCGTATCGCTCGTTGAGGCATTCGTATACGTTTATGCTGTGCTCGCAGAGACCGCCCTCCTCGCAGAGGTGGAACTTTGTGCTTGCGGGAGCGGTGAAGAAATCCGTCTTTTCAAGCCACGCAAGAAGCTCTGCGCTGCCTTCTCTTTTGATGTTTTCCTTATAAATCTGAATGAATTTTTCTTTATTAGTCACGACAATAACCTCTTGAATGATTTTTTATAAGTATAACATATATTCGTGAATTTTTCAAGATACAAAAAAGAATTCCCCGTATATTTCAACGGAGAATTCGGAAATATTATTCTGTGTAAAGCTCGATAAGAGATTCGAGTCTTGTTTCCCACGCGTCCATATTAGCCGCAACATAGGAGGAAAGTGTATTACCCTGCTTTGCGGTAATGATGTTTGTTGCGCTGAAGGAGAAGATAGCATCCATAAATCTTGAGGAGTCCTTGATAATCGGAATCATTTCCTCGGATTCGATATCACGTGTGGACTTGATTGTAAGAATGATATCAAAGTATGTGGAGAGAATTGTGTCGCCTGAGAAGTATGCAAGTGTTTCAAGAACAGCACCTGTCTTTTCAAGGTCTGTGTTTGTAACGGGGATGTATGTAAGACCGGAAACATTTGCGGTTCTGGAGTAGTAGTTCTCCTGATCCTCGTCAAGCTTCGGATAAGGAACAAAGCCTACGTCCATATCCTCAAGCTCACGGGTACCGGGAACGTGTACAAAGAAGGAGTCATTAAAGAGAAGTCTGCCTTCGTTGAACATCTTGTTGTCAAGACCGCTGCCGTCGTTTACACTGATGTAGGAGGAGCCCTCAAGCTCGAATACCTCAAGCATCTTGTCAACGATTGTGTATGTAAGCTCGTTGTCAATATTCATCTTGGGAAGGTTGTTGTCGTCCTTTACAATACCCTCACCGCCGTAGCCTACAAAGAGTGCGGGAATCTGCTCGTACATCCAACCGGAGAAGCCGTAACGGTCATCGGCATATGTCATCTTACCATCACCGTTGATATCCTTTGTAGCAGCCTTGATATAATCAACGAACTTATCGTGTGTCCAGGTGCCGTCCTTAACCATCTGGTAAGGATATTCAAGACCGAGCTCGTCACACATGGACTTATTGAAGATAATACAAGCTGTGTTGGAGAAGGAGTCGAGGTTGTAGTCACCTGTCATACAGAAAATCTTGTCACCGAAGCTGATGTCTCTTTCAACATTGGAGTACCACCAGGGGTTATCAATGTTGATATAGGGAATCTCATTCCAGTCAACAAACATCCCCTCCTCGATAAGAGTAGGCATACCTGTGTGCTGTACGTGAACATATGCGTCGTATGTGGTATCGCCCGCCTGCATCCATGTACGGAGCTGGTTTGTTTCAAGACCCTGGTCACCGCCGCTTGTGGTTCTTGTAGAGCCTACAAAGTTAAGCTTTGCGCCTGTCCATTCTTCCGTAAGAGCGTTTCTCTGATATACGGCGTCATTGATTTCCGCGCCTGTTTCCTCCTCTGCGATATAGGACTGCTTACAGGAGGCAAGAGCTATGTAAAGGTTGAATTCCTTACCCTCCGCAACTCCCTCGGGAACTGCAAAATTGCCTTCGTCTTCGCCTACAACCGCAGATGCGTCAACATTTGCACCGCTGTCCTCCGATTTTTCATCATCCTTCTTTGAGCAGGAGGTAAATGAGGATGCAAGTAAGATACCTGCAAGAATTAAAGCAAAAATTCTGCTTGTTTTCATAATTGTATTCCTTTCTGACAATTATTATTTTACTATATTATACAAAATAAAACAAATCTTGTCAAGTAATTTTTGCACAAAACAAAAATAAAAAGGCAGATATCCGAGGATATCTGCCTCTAAAAAGCTTAAATTAATCAGCCAGCATAAATCTCAGCAAGAGTTTCAATCTTGAGCTCCCACTTATCCATGTTAGCAGCAACAAAAGAGCTGAGTGTGTTACCTGACTTTGCGGTAACAATGTTAGAGCCTGTAAATCCGAGAACCTGGTCAAGGAATCTGGAGGACTGACGGATAATCGGAATCATCTGCTCGGATTCAATGTCACGGGTGGACTTGATTGTAAGAACAGTGTCAAAGAATGCGGGCATGATTGTGTCGGATGAGAAGTATGCAAGGGATTCAAGAACAGCACCTGTCTTTTCAAGATCCTGGTTTGTAACGGGGATATATGTAAGACCGGAAACATTTGCAGTTCTGGAGAAGTAGTTTTCCTGATCCTGGTCAAGCTTGGGATAAGGAACAAAGCCTACGTCGATTTCCTCGATGCTTCTTGCATCAACTACAGATGTAAGGAAAGCGTCATTGAAGAGAAGTCTGCCTTCCTTGAACATCTTGTCGTCAACACCGTATGTGGAGCCTTCGAAGAATGCACCCTCAAGGTCAAATACCTCAAGCATCTTGTCTACAATTGTGTATGTAAGCTCGTTGTCGATGTTGATAACGGGCATATTGTTGTCATCCTTGGAGAGAGCCTCACCGCCGTAGCCTGCAAAGAGAGCCTGAAGCTGCTCGTACTGCCAGCCGCCGAAGCCGAGTCTGTCGTCGTCGCGCTTGATGATACCGTCACCGTTGAGGTCCTTAGTAGCCTTCTTGATGTAGTCAACAAACACATCGTGAGTCCATGTTCCGTCGAATACCATCTGGTAAGGATATTCAAGACCGAGCTCGTCGCAGAGTGTCTTGTTGAAAAGGAGACATTCTGTTTCAGCAAAGGACTTAAGGTTGTAGTCACCTGTCATGCAGAAAATCTTATCGCCGAAGCAGATATCTCTCTGAACATTGGAGTACCACCAGGGATTTTCTATGTTAATGTAAGGAATTTCGTTCCAGTCAACGAACATACCCTCTTCGATAATTGTGGGCATACCGGCATGCTGTGCGTGGATGTAAGCATCGTATGTAGAGTCGCCCGCCTGAATAAGTGTACGAATCTGTGCTGTTTCAGCAGCCTGGTCGTTACCGTTTGAGGAACGGGATGTCTTTACAAAATTGAGTGTAACGCCCGTATGCTCCTCAACAAGTCTGTTTCTCATATAAACAGCGTCGTTAAGGTCGCCTCCTGTTTCTTCCTTCGCAATAAATGAGTTGCTTACTGTGGGCATAGCAAGATAAAGACTGAATGTCTTGTCAGCCGCAATTCCCTCGGGAACCTCGAAAACGTTCTCGTCAACGGTTGCTTCTACCTTCGGAAGGTCTTCCTTGTTCTCGTCCTTGTCCTTCTTTGTGCAGGAAGCAAAGGAGCCTGCAAGGAGAAGTCCCGAAAGAAGAAGTGCGAAAATTCTCTTTGAATTCATAATAAAAACCTCTCTTTAAAGTATTTACTATATAATATCACAATCAAAAGAAAAAAACAATACGGCAGATACCTTTTTGTATATATAACCAAAAATCAACCCACCGTATTATTAAATTTAACCAACAAAAGCTATCACTTTAATGAATTTCAATCGGTATAAAGCTCAGCGAGCGTCTCCATCTTGATTTGCCATGCATCCTTGTTTGCCGCAATATAGGAGGAAAGTGTATTGCCCTGACCTGCGTAAACGATATTAGCGCCGTAGAAGCCGATTACAGTATCAAGGAATGTCGAAGAATTACGGATAATCGGAATCATCTGCTCGGATTCATAGTCACGGGTAGACTTGATTGTAAGAAGCACATCAAAGTAAACGGGCATCATTGTGTCCCTTGAATAGTAAGCAAGAGCCTCAAGCACAGCGCCCGTCATTTCGTAATCGTCGTTTGTAACGGGAATATATGTAAGTCCCGAAACATTCGCTGTTCTCGAGTGGTAACTCTCCTGATCCTCGTCAAGCTTTGGATAAGGAATAAAGCCCACATCAAATTCCTCTATGCTTCTCGCGCTGACAACACCTGTAAGGAAGCTGTCATTAAAGAGAAGTCTTCCCTCCTGGAACATTCTGTCGTCAATACCGTAGGTCGCACCCTCGTAGAACGAGCCGTCACATTCAAAGACCTCCAGCATTTTGTCTATAACCGTGTAATTGCGCTCATCGTCAGCACAAAGCACGGGAAGATTATTGTCGTCCTTCTTGATATTAATACCGCCGTAGCCCGCAAAAAGCGCCGCAACCTGCTCATATTGCCAGCCACCAAAGCCGAGTCTGTCATCATCACGCTTTATAAGACCGTCACCGTTAAGGTCCTTTGTCGCCGCCTTGATATATTCGACAAACCTGTCGTGAGTCCAAGTTCCGTCAAGAACCATATTATAAGGATATTCAAGCCCGATTTCGTCAAGCATTGTCTTATTGAAGAGCAGACACTCTGTTTCGGCAAAGGAATTAAGGTTATAATCACCCGTCATTGCAAATACCTTATCACCGTAGCAGATGTCACGTATTACATTGGAATACCACCATTCGTTATCAAGATTTACATAAGGAAGCTCGTTCCAGTCAATAAACATTTCCTCCTCGATAAGAGTAAACATCGCAGTTCTCTGTGAGTGGATGTAGGCATCATAGGTAGCGTCGCCCGCCTGAATAAGGGTTCTTATCTGATTGTTTTCTATATCCTGATCCGTGCCGTTTGATGTTCTTGAGGTTGCAACGAAATCAAGTGTAACGCCGGTATGCTCCTCTACAAGCTTGTTTCTCAGATATACCGCATCATTGACCTCACTTCCCGTCTCCTCCTTTGCGATGTAAGAGCTTTTGACGGTGGGCATTGCAAAATACATACTGAATGTCTTCCCCTCGGCAATTCCCTTGGGAACATCAAGAGTAGCCTTCTGAACCTCAATGCTTTCTTCGGTGCTTTCCTTTTCTTCCTTTTCCTCTTCCTTCCTTATGCAGGACACGCAGGATGAAGCGGTAATTATGCTTGCAAGAAGCAGAGCGAAGATTCTTCTGAATTTGTTCATGTTAAAACTCCTTTCCGAAAATAGAATTTACCATATATATACTAACATACAAGCAATAAAATTTCAATATTCCCGGGATATATCCACAATATACTATCATAAAATAGCAAAATAGTGTTATAAAGCAAAAGGACCGCAGATAATACCGCAGTCCTTATACATAAATTATTCGTCGTCCGAATATGTTTCAATAAGAGAATCTACCTTAATCTGCCAAGCCTCGGAGTTCGCCGCAATCATAGAAGAAAGAGTATTACCGTTATTCGCATTGATAATGCTCTGATAGCTGAAGCCTACAACAGAGTCCATAAATCTTGAGGATTCACGGATAATCGGAATCATCTGCTCGGATTCAACGTCACGGGTGGACTTAACGGTAAGAATGATATCAAAGTATGTGGGAAGAATAGTATCCTTGGAGAAATAAGCAAGGGATTCGAGAACAGCACCTGTCTTGTTAACATCTGCGTTGGTTACGGGGATGTATGTAAGACCTGAAATATTGGCTGTTCTTGAGTAATAGTTCTCCTGATCCTCGTCGAGTTTCGGATAAGGAACGAAGCCTACATCGATATCCTCAAGCTTTCTTGTGCCGGGCACTGCAGAAAGGAAGGAGTCGTTGAACATAAGTCTGCCCTCATCGAACATTCTGTCCTCGGTGCCGTATTTATCTTTTACAATAAAGGCGTTTTCGTCACCGAATACCTCAAGCATACTGTCAATAACGTTGTATGTTGTTTCGTTATCTACATTAAGCACGGGAAGATTGTTGTCATCCTTGCGAAGTGTAGCTCCGCCGTAGCCGCAGAACAAAGCGGAAACAACCTCGGGAGACCATCCTGAGAATCCGAATCTGTCGTCCTCAATCTTAAGAAGACCGTCACCGTTAAGGTCCTTGCCCGCCGCTCTTATGTACTCAAGGAACTTGTCGTGTGTCCACTTGCCGTCGAATACAAGCTGATAAGGATAGTCAAGCTCAAGCTCGTCGCAGAGAGTCTTGTTGAAGATAAGACATTCGGAATTTGCAAATGACTTGAAGTTATAGTCGCCCGTCATACAGAAAATCTTGTCGCCGAAGCAGATGTCTCTCTGAACATTGGAATACCACCAGGGATTTTCGATATTGACATAGGGAATATCGTTCCAGTCAAGGAACATACCCTCCTCAATAAGTGTGGGCATACCGCTGTGCTGAACGTGGAGATAAGCATCATATGTGTTATCGCCCGCCTGAATCCATGTTCTTATCTGGCTTGTTTCCGCACCCTGGTCTGCACCGTTACTTGTTCTTGTGGAGGCAACGAAGTTAAGCTCTACGCCTGTGTGCTCCTCAACGAGTCTGTTACGCTCATATACGGAATCGTTGAATTCGTCACCTGTTTCCTCCTCGGCAATAAAGCTGTTCTTGATGTCGGGATTTGCGATGTAAAGGCTGAAGGTCTTGCCCTCGGCAACTCCCTCGGGAACTGAAAATACGCCATCCTCAGCGTTTACGTTCTCAACATCTTCACTTCCGTCAGAAACGACGGTATCATCATTGTTGCCACCCTTCATACATGCAACGCTTGAGCAAGCGAGAAGTGCTGAAAGCACAAGAGCAAATATTCTTGCTGATTTTTTCATTTCTGTATTCCTTTCGTAATTAGAATATTTTAAATTATTATAACACATAAAAACGAAAATTTCAATCATTTTTTTGCTGAAATGCATATTATTTTCCTGTAATTTTGTAAAAATCCCTTGAAAACAGTTCTCGTTCGTGATATAATACCTTAAAATATAATTATTTCTGAAAGGAATATAACAATGAGCGAATACAGATTCAAGCTCGGCGCACCTATCGAGGAGTGTGAAGCCGTGGAAATAGCAAACAACACCTGGAATTACCCCTACGCCCCCCGAATGACAGCACAGATGACCTACATCGCCGACAAGGGCATAGTGGTCCGACTCACCTGCTACGAAAAGGAGCCCTTCACAAGATACACAAAGCCCTTTGACCCCGTTTACACCGACAGCTGTATGGAATGCTTCTTCAACCTTTGCCCCGAAAAGAGCAAGGACTACATAAACCTTGAAGCAAACTCCAACGGCGCATACATTTTCAGCTACGGTCCCGGAAGAAGTCCGCTCCGTACACATTTCCTTCCCGAGGACGGAATTTCACCGATAATCAATGTCACAAAATCCGAGGACAAGTGGGTTGTGGATGCGATTATAGGCAATGATGCTCTTAAGAAGGTCTACGGAGACTTTGAACTAAAGAGCGGATACAAATTCATAGCAAACTTCTACAAGTGCGGTCAGGACGGAGACAATCCTCACTTTATCACATGGAACAGAGTTGACACTCCCAAGCCCGACTTCCACAGACCCGAATTCTTCGGAAGCATAGTTGTGGAATAATTTCATCTTATTTTATTTCTGTAATACTGCGATACCGCAATTCTTTCATCGAAGGGGTATTTGACTCCGCAGATTTCCTGATAATTCTGTGCTCCCTTTCCCGCAAGAAGGACGGTATCGCCTTTTTTTGCCATATCAAGGGCATAACAAATCGCCTTTTCACGCTCGGGGATAACAATATAGTGTTCGGATTTCATCCCTTTTACAATATCCATTATAATATCCAGTGGGTTTTCGCTTCTCGGATTATCACTTGTAACAATAGAAAAGTCCGCAAAAAGGGAGGAAGCCTCCCCCATTCCGCTTCTGCGTAGCCTTGACCTGTCACCGCCCGCACCGAATACGCATATGAGCCTGCCCTTGCATTCCTTCTTCAGAGCCTTCAATATATTTTCGAGGCTTTCTCCGTTGTGGGCGTAATCGATTACTATATCAATTCCCGCGGGATTTTCAACTCGCTCACATCTTCCGCTGACCTTGACAGAAGCAAGTCCTTCTGCGATTTTTTCCTCACTTACACCGAGAAGCCTTGCAATACTCCTTGCACATACGGCGTTCTGTTTATTAAATTCTCCCGGGAGATTTATTTTGCAGTCAGCACCGTCCGAGGTACAAAACAGCTCAAAGGGAACACCGTTTTTACGGCATATATCGGAATAATAAGAGCAAAAGCCGTCGTCTGCGTTTATTACCGCCCTCTTACACTGCGAAAAAAGCCTGCCCTTGCATTGCATATACTCCTCAAAGCTTTCGTGCTCGTCCTTTCCTATATGGTCGGGGAAAATATTTGTAAAAGCACCGACATCGAACACCGTGCCGTAAGTTCGGTACTGCTTTAGTGCCTGAGATGTAACCTCACAGACAACATGAGTTATTCCTCTTTCAGCCATCCTCGAAAGATGCAGGTAAAATTCACAGCTTCCCGGTGTGGAGTTTTCACAGGAGAAGCATTCACCGTCATAAATAATACCGTTTGTTCCGATTATACCGCATTTTATATCCGCACCTCGCAGAATACTCTCAAGCATATATGTAACGGTGGTTTTACCCTTTGTGCCCGTCACGGCAACAGTACAGAGTCTCTTGTCAGGAAAGCCGCAAAATGCTCTTGTCATAAGCGCAAGGGCTTTTCTTGTGTCCTCGCAACTGATGATGTTTATGTCCTTGTATTTGGGTGTGACATTATATCCTTGCAGAATAACAAAGTTCCGTATACCCTTTTGAATAAGCAAATCTATATCGCCGTGGGTGTCGTATTTTGCTCCCTTTATGCATATAAAAAGAATGCTCCCGTCCGAAATTTCAATTGCTCTTGATGTGTTTGTTTCGATATGGAGTATTTCATCGTCAAAACATTTTCCGTCTGCACATATATCGGCACAGTCAAGTAAAAACGAAAGCTTCAAGCCATATTTCCCTCCCGAAATTCAAAATGGAATAACATCATAAATTTTTACCGAGTATTCTTTCAAGGTCAGCTATTATTTCTTCAAAGTCTTCCGCTCCGACCGAAATAAGGATTATTTTTTCATCGTCGCAAGGTGTATTATGTCCGTAATTCCTTTCCGAGATAAAAGGATATGTAACCGAGGTTTTTTCTCCAGTGACATCGGGATAAACCGAAAATCCGATTGTGTCGCCGCCGCTCAGGAAATTTTCGGCAAGAGTTGCGAATTTCAGTCTGAAGCAGATTACATTTCCGAATTCACTCGACTTATCAAAAAATACTCTTTCGACATTTCGGTTTCGGGACAGCCATTCAGCGATTTTAGATGTGTTTTCCTTTATGATATTGATATTTTCCGATTTACTTGTCAAATACAATCACTCTCTTTATATGTTTTATTACAATGTATGCTTGAAGAGAGTGGATTGTGCAAAAAAAGAGCCACCTCCGTCCGGAAGTGACTCTGATATATTTCAAGCCAAAACAAGTAAAAGAAAGTCTTTTATTTCGTCAATCGAAAGATTATCATAACCTGAAACCCTATAAAGATTATCGTCATATTCGTATACAGCTAAATATTCATAAACAAAATCTGTATTATTCAAATACCTCTTCCATGAATAAAAATCCACAGAAATTGAATTTATTTTTTCAGACTCAATAAGTTCATATCTGTCACTTATTTCAAACTCATAAATTTTATTGATTGTTATATACTTACTTCCCGAACCATAAGCTATATACAAAGGTGGTACACCAAATAAAATTTCTATTTCCCGATTTCCGTCCCAAATTGACGAGCTGCTGTCCGAAAAGTCATGATATTTTATACCATGGTCAAGGTAATACATTTCACGAAGCATATCATCACTTTTATACTCATAATCCATCGGGAATCTAACCGGTAGCTCGATAATGTCTTTTTTGGCGGATTCCGCGGTTATACTGCAAAGAAACTCCTCAAGATATTGACGGTTTATGTTCCTTGATTCAATTTCGTATGGCTTTCCGTTCATTTCAAATGTGACCCAATAATGCCAATCACTGTTGAATATGGTCATTGAAATACCGTTTATTACCGTTTTCTCTTCAGCACCAACATACAGTTTCGACAAATAATCGCAAACATCGTATTCGATTTTTTCTCCTGTGCCAATATGCAGCTCTATTTCAGGATAATTTAACCAATGTAATGCTGAATTATCAATTTTATATTCAAAAACATACCCTAATGTTTCTCCGTTTTCCCAATGATCAAATGTGTAAAATTCCGGATAACGCCATTTATCAGGAGCTTTACCTACAAAATCGTAAAAGGAAACACCGACAATATTTTCAAATTTACAAATCAACTCCTGCCATTCGGAGTCGTTCATTTTTTGGTTATATTCAGTAAAAACCGGCATTTTTCTTGCAATTTCCAAGCCTTCTCTCAGTTCGTTCGATTCTATTCTATCACCGTAAGATGTTAGCCTGTCAAGCTCTTTTCCTATGTCAGCTCTGACAGTTCTACTGCCATCACCGTAATACACAAGATATTCCGAGGATGTCCAATCCTCCCAATAAACGATTTTGTCTTTTTTTACATTTTTCCTTATTTCGTCCTTCGGTAAAACAAAAATATCTTCAGGTTCAGTAACCTCTTTTTCGTCAATCATTTTACTGCGGAATACAAAGGGTACCGAAACGGCAACAGCAAGCGCAAGACAAGCAACGGAAGCCAATATCCTTATAACAAGCTTGTTTTTACTCTTACTAACCTTTTCGGCATCGGTAACATATTCGTCATCAATGTCGGAAATCACTTCATAAAGCTGTTCCTTTTTCATATCTCAAATCCCCTTTCCGAAAGATAAATTCTGAGTGCATTCCGTGTTCTTGAAAGTATAACAGAAATATTGCTCTCGGATTTTCCGCATTTCAAGGCAATATCCGAAACTGAATAAGAATACCAGTATCGAAGAACAAAAATGCTTCTCTTGTCTGCATCGAGTGAAGCAAGAAAAGAATTCAATGTCTTAACAAGCTCCATCCTTTCAACCTCTCCGTATGTAGAGTCCTTGCCGTCCGTGATTTCGGAAAGCTCATCAAGAATAATTTCCGTTTCGGCACCGCCCCGTTTTTCGGCATTTTTTATTCTGTATCTGTCAAAGGACAGATTGCGGGTAATCCTTCCGAGAAATGCAGAAAGCTTACTCGGCTTTTGCGGTGGCATGGAATTCCACGCGCGAAGATATGTATCGCTTACACACTCCTCCGAATCAAGTCTGTCGCCGAGAATTCTCAAAGCAATTGCGGTTAAAAAGCTACCGTATGATTTTTCGGTTTCAAGAATAGCTCTGTCGTCACGTTCAAAATAGAGCTTTACGATATCAATGTCATTCATATTGCTCCTCCCTTCCTTTGCCCTTCACTTATAAAGACGAAATTTAAAGGAAAATCTTACATACAAAACAAAAATTCCCACACAAATTCTGTATGGGAATCAAAGCTTAATTTTGATTTATATCCTCTGAAAGCTTAAACTCCCGGTATAACAATATCAAAATCAATCATTCTGGATAAAATATAATTGGAAACATACATTCCCTGCTCGGTAAAGGCATAACCGTCAACAGTTTTCACGATGTGTCCCGAGCGAAGGAAGGGTGTCATTTTTGTAAGATACACAGACTCAAAGGTTCTTCCGAATCGGCGCTTGAATTCATCACAGTTGATGCCCTCGCCAAGTCTCATACGGAGCATAACGTATTCCGCCATCTGCGTGCCGAACTGAACGTCAATGCACTTATCAACGATGCCCTGACCGTCGTAATTTTCGGTAAAGTTTTTGATATAAAGGGAAGTACTGTTTTTATAGTAAAATCTCTTACCGGAGAAGAAGGAATGTGCGGACGGTCCGAAGCCGACATATTCGTCACAGTTCCAGTACTTGAGATTGTGCACACTTTCAAAGCCAGGCTTTGCAAAATTGGAGATTTCGTAATGCTTGAAGCCAAGATTCTTGAGAAGATTGCAGGAAACAAAATACATATCGCTCTCGGTGTCCTCATCGGGAAGCTCGAGCTTCTTCTGTGTCTGCATTGCGTAAAAGGGAGTTCCCTCCTCAACCTTAAGTCCGTAAAGTGAAATATGCGTCGCACCGAGCTTTACCGCTCTTTCAATGCTTCCGAGGACATTCTGAAGCGACTGTCCCGGTAAGCCGTACATAATATCGACGTTAATATTTTTGAAGCCCGCATTCACCGCATCGTCAACAGCCTTTATATTATCGGCGGAATTATGAATTCGTCCGCAGGTCTGAAGGTCGCTGTCGTAAAAGCTCTGACAGCCGATGCTGAGTCTGTTTACACCGCTTTTTCTGAACTCGGAAATCTTTGCCTTATCAACAGTTCCGGGGTTTGTTTCAAGTGTGATTTCGCACTTGGGAGAAACAAAGAAGTTCTTTTTGATTTTCCGAAGAAGCATTGAAATCTGCTGTGATGTCAGAAGCGAGGGCGTACCGCCGCCGAAATATATGGAATCTATTACATAGGGCGCAAGCTGAAGGCTGTGCTCCTCAAAATGAAGCATAAGTGCTTCAAGATAAAGGCTTTTAAGCTGCTCATTCGCCGCAGGTATAGAATAAAAATCACAGTACAGACACTTTCTCATACAGAAGGGAATGTGAATATACAAACCAAGCTTTTTCTCCAAGTAATCCCTTGCCATAATTCCTCCGTCAAATAAAATAACTTAGTCCTCGTCGAATTTAAGAACAGCCATAAATGCTTCCTGCGGTACCTCAACAGAGCCGAGAGAACGCATTCGCTTTTTACCCTCTTTCTGCTTTTCAAGAAGCTTCTTCTTACGGGTAATATCACCGCCGTAGCACTTTGCAAGAACGTCCTTACGGAGAGCTCTTACTGTTTCTCTTGCGATAACCTTACCGCCGATTGCCGCCTGAACGGGAATTTCAAACAGCTGTCTCGGAATGTTGTCCTTAAGCTTTTCAGCAATCTTTCTTGCTCTGCCGTAAGCCTTGTCGGCGTGAACGATAAAGGAAAGAGCATCCACGATATCACCGTTAAGGAGAATATCAAGCTTCACAAGCTTTGAGGGCTCATAGCCTGCAAGCTCATAGTCGAGAGATGCATAGCCGCGGCTCTTGGACTTGAGAGCATCAAAGAAGTCATAAACAATTTCGTTAAGAGGAAGCGTATAATGAAGCTCCGCTCTTGAAGCATCAACATATTTCATATCAATATAAGTGCCTCGTCTGTCCTGACAAAGCTCCATAATAGCACCGACATATTCGGTAGGCGTAATAATGTTTGCACGGACAATAGGCTCGCTTACGTGGTCAACCGTATCACCCTGAGGGAAGTTTACGGGGTTGTCGATTCTGTAAACACTTCCGTCGTGGCGTGTAACCTCGTAAATAACGCTGGGTGCGGTTGTAATAAGGTCAAGATTGAATTCTCGCTCAAGTCTTTCCTCGATTACCTCCATATGGAGTAGTCCCAAAAATCCGCATCTGAAGCCGAAGCCGAGTGCGATGGATGTTTCGGGTTCAAAGGTGAGTGCCGCATCGTTAAGAGCAAGCTTTTCAAGAGCATCACGAAGGTCGCCGTATCTTGCACCATCTGCGGGATAAATACCGCTGAATACAACCGGAAGCGCTTCCTTAAAGCCGGGGAATGCCTCCTCTGCGGGATTGTCCGCAAGTGTAACAGTATCACCTACTCTTGTGTCGGAAACGGTCTTTATGGAGGCTGTGATATAACCAACCTCACCTGCGGAAAGCACCTTGTCCTTTTCAAGACCGAAGGCACTCATATGACCGACCTCGTTTACCTCGTAAGTAATGCCGTTGGACATAAGCTTTATAACATCGCCCTGCTTCACCTTACCGTCAAACACTCTTACGTATACAACAACGCCTCTGTAGGAGTCATAGTAAGAGTCAAATATAAGCGCCTTGAGAGGTGCATCAAGGTCACCCTCGGGGCAAGGAATATCCGTAACAATGCTGTCAAGAACATCCTCGATATTAAGACCCGTCTTTGCGGAGATAGCGGGACATTCCTGTGCGGGAATACCGATAATATCCTCAATTTCGTTTCTTACTCTCGGAATATCAGCCGAGGGAAGGTCAATCTTGTTGATAACGGGAACAACCTCAAGGTCATTCTCCACGGCAAGATATGCATTTGCAAGAGTCTGCGCTTCGATACCCTGCGTAGCATCAACAACAAGAAGAGCTCCGTCACAAGCCTTGAGAGAACGGGAAACCTCATAGTTAAAGTCGACGTGACCGGGAGTGTCTATAAGGTTGAAGAAGTATTCAACGCCGTCCTTTGTGTGACGGAGTCTTACGGCTCTTGCCTTGATTGTAATTCCTCTTTCGCGCTCAAGCTCCATATCGTCAAGAAGCTGTTCCTCCATTTCACGTTTCGTGACGGTGTCCGTCTTTTCGAGGATTCTGTCCGCAAGAGTGGATTTACCGTGGTCAATGTGTGCGATAATTGAGAAATTTCTGATATTTTCAATTTTCTTCTTTGCCATTTATATTTTTCCTTTACAAAAAATTACTGTATTTCGTTATTCGGGTATACTGAGATATTATACCAAAAAAGCAAGAAATAATCAAGGGGTAACATAAATAGTTTACAATTTCTCAAAACCTTTATGTTACCCCATAAATATTATTCTTTAACAATCTGACAAAGCCTTACGTTTTCCATATTAAGACCGTAAACAGAATCACAGCTGAGGCACTGCACAGCATTCATTGAGATGTCCTTGAAGTATATATTCTCCATAACACCATTAGGTACGCCGTCAATGGCAATTCCGATATCGGTTTTATCACATACGATATTTTCGGCATATATATTTCTGAATACAGGCATCCGCTCACCGGGCACTCTTGCATCATCCGACTTCGGACCGTTGCAGTCATATCTGAAGGTGAGATTTATCCCGCGCATACCCTCGCCCATATGAAGATTTCTGACCTCGATATTTTCAACAACGCCTCCCCTGCCGTCCTTGGATTTTACTCTTACGCAGTTTATATTATGAGCAAAATCGCAGTCATAAGCAAGGACATTACGGACACCGGCGGACATTTCGCTGCCGATTACAATTCCCCCGCTTGCGCACTTGCCGAGACTTCTGCAACGGCGGATTATAACATTCTCACAAGGAATTCCCACCTCAAGAGCATCGTCGTTTCTGCCCGCCTTAAGACAGAAAAGGTCATCACCCGCAGTGATAACCGTGCAATCCTCAACAAGAACATTTCTGCAGGAATCAACATTTATTCCGTCAGTGTTTGGAGATTCAGCAGGACTTTCAATCTTAACATTACGGATAATCATATTTTCACACCACACGGGGTCAACATTCCAGAATGGTGAATTATTGAGCTTTATGCCGTCAATAAGCACATTTTTGCAGGATAAAAGCTGAACAAAGGGAGAGCGCAATTCTCCGACCCTTGCAAACACTCTTTCCTCCACGGGTACAAGATTTGCACCCATCTCATAAAGACGGGAAACAGCCTCCTTGTTCTTTTTCCATTCCCAGAACGCATTGCCGTTGCCCTCAAGGATTCCTTCTCCTGTTATAGCAACATTTACAAGATCTTTTCCGTATATGAAGGGCGAATAATTGATACACCTTATCCCCTCGTACACAACAAGAACAGCGGGCAGATAATCGTCGGGATTGGTGCTGAAGTCAAGCACTGCACCGCTTTCGAAATGAAGTTCGATGTTGCTTGCAAGATGAATCGCACCTGTTTTCCACTTACCCTTTGGAATTATAATGTGACCTCCGCCCTTTTGCGAGGTTTCCTTTATGGCTCTGTTTATCTGCTCCGTGCAGACCTCGTTTTCCCTTGCCCCGTAGTCCGTGATGCTTACATATACATCCGGAAAAATCGGCTCTGCAGGAAGTTCAAAGGGCTTGAAAAATTTATATTCCATTAAAGTACCTCACAGTTTTATTTCTTACCGGAAGCGGTAAATCCCTTTATGGGCTTAAAGCCGAGCTTCACAGCGGGAGAATCCTCCGAAAGAGTGAAATCAAAATTATCCAAATCCGTAAAGCAAGGGTCAGCAACAACAGAGCCGATATCCTTTGACAGCTCGACCGTCCATTCCTTTAAATCAAAGCTGCAGCCGTAATTGGAGTAGAACATCAGAGGCTCTTTACCCGACACATCAAAAATAACATTGCTCTTGCATCCGAAATTTGAAT
The DNA here is from genome assembly GCA_017560085.1 of Clostridia bacterium. Taxonomy (GTDB): domain Bacteria; phylum Bacillota; class Clostridia; order Oscillospirales; family CAG-382; genus SIG622. The sequence continues at coordinate 65,142 of JAFYPA010000057.1, read as the reverse complement.
TTCCCGAAGGCTCGCCGTTGGCGTAAATCGGCTTTCCGTCCGTAACGAAAATATTGTTCTCAAAGAATACACAATCGTGCATTTCCCTTTTGCTCACTCTCGCACAAGCACTTCCGAAAGCAAAAATATTGTTTCTGACAATGTTATATGAGCCGTAGTGCTGATGGAAGGATTCACACTTGGTGTTATAAACCACGTTATTTTCTATCACCATGTAGCTTGAGCCTTCATCGGTGTAAATACCCCAACCGCCATAGTGGGCACTTGAAACATCGTGAATGCGGTTACCGGAAACAACAGTGCCCTGCTGCTTGCCGAGCAGATAAATGCCGCCCATATCGGAAAGTCTGCCCTGACCGACGTGGTGAATATGATTATTTCTGATAACGTTACCAAAGGAGGCATTCGGGAAATAGCCCCATTCCCAGCCAACGGAAATCCCCGAATATTCAAGGTAAGCAATTTCATTTTCAGAAATCTCGCTGTTGGATGAGTGGCACATAAGAACACCACATCCTGCGGCGATTTTCTTACCGCAGTTTGTAATTTTGTTGCCTCTGACAATGCATCCCGAGGTGGCATTAACGTCCTCAAGCTCGCCACTGACATACTGAGTACAGCCTGTCGCAGCATTTCCCGAGGCTCTTCCTCCGAAGATTCTTACTCCGCCTGCTCCCATATCATCAATAATGTTGTTCTCTATTCTGATATTTCTGCAGGAGGTTTTAATCTCAACGCCGTAAGTACCGATATGCTTTATTACGCAATCGGAAACAGAGCATCTTTCTGCGTTTTCAAAGCTTACAGCACCGTGAGCAAAGCAAGCAGACTGCGCATCGGAGGCATAAACGTCGTCAGTTGCATCCGCACCGTAATTTCTGCTGCAATATTCACTGCTTGTACACATAAGCTCAAGATTTCTTATACGGATGTCTTTAGCTCTGCTTTCATCATTTCCGCATATCTCAAATAATTTTCCTACTGTCGGAGCATATGCTTCAATGTTTTCCAAATCAATATCATTTTCGGGTATGTAATAAACCTTTCCCGCTTCTCTGTCAAGATACCATTCATTCTTGTTGCCGAACATTGTAGGTATATTTTCAAGATAGTAATTGAAAGCAGATGTATGCTCTTCGGGTGCATAAATTGTTGTTATGGTAAATCTTGACTTGTACTTAAAAGTAAGCCTTCCCGTCTCTCTGTCGTAGCTTTCAACGGGAGTATGCTCATCAACCCAGTAGTGGTTGAAGCTTACAATTGCATTCTCAATGCCCTTGATATTTTCGAGGTCCTTCTTAACCGCAACAACCCATTTTGAGGGAACAAAAAGAGGAGTTTCGCCAATTGTTTTAAAATTGTTCTCCGAATCAACCGCCTTAAGAGTTCCCTTTGCGGGGTATCTTGTATTGTCGGCACGCTTACCGTTTACAAAAAGGTCAACGAAATCCCACTTTGAGCCGTCACTTTTTTCGGGAAGAACCGCAGAGATACAATCTACACCGTTGAAGCTGTCCTTCTTCCAGTCGCTGATTTTAATTCCGCCAATAATTTTCTTTCTGCCATTATAAGATTCTATAGTGATAAGGTCGGTAGAAACCTTTATACCGTGCACCTGCTTATCGCAGTCGAAGGTGATTGGTTTCTCGATATAATAGTTGTCCACAAGCGCGATGGTAACAGGACGCATAAAGCCGCTGACTCTTCTTTCGCCTACCGACTCAATTGCTCGTCTTATGGTTTTAAAAGGACCATTTCCGTATTTATCAACCTCAGGGGCAAGTCCGTTATACTTCATATCGTGACCGATTTTCTGTGATACATAAATTGTTGATGTATTAGTGTAATTCAGCATACTATAAATCCTTTCAGAAAAATAAAAAATCAAAATCAAATAATTAACGAAACTACAGGCTCAAAAACAACAGCAAAAATCGCAAGAGCAACCGAGCACCACACGAATTTTCCTATTTTCTCTCTGAAAATCACAGAGGAAAGAGCCGCACAGATAAATGATAAAGCGGAATTTATTGGAGAATAAACGGAAACCTCCATATATTTCAGTATAATCACAGCAAGAACTGCGGCAAGGCTTCCGAAAAAGACAAGAACAATCATCGGCAGAATGCTTTTGGACTTAACAAGCGAAATACATTGAGTAACGTTATTCTTGTCCTTCTTTGCAAGAAATGCAATCCAGACGAGTGTAAACAGAATCATAAACACATTTGTCATAAAGAAATATGAGTTCATATCCGGTACAAAGTCCGTGGATGCTACAATTTTATTCTGATATGCACCGAAGCAATATACGGGGATAAGCATCGCATTTATAAGAATAAACATCAGAATACCGTGCTTTTTATCCACCACGGTGCTTCCGTCGTTTCCGCTTCTTTTAAGCTGTTCTCTGCCGTCAAGGAATATGCAGAACACGGCGACAAGCATAAGTGCAATACGGACAAGCTTACTTACACTTGGAGACTCATCAAAAATTATAAAGCCCACAAGCGTGGAGAACAAAAGCGAAAGTGAGCTTTTTGTTACGTTCACCGTTGCAATATCGGCATATTTATAAACAATAATGGAAATTCCCGAAAGAAAACTGCATATCGCATAAAAGAAGGACAAATAAATGCAATTCCAATTGATTTCAAGGGTACATCCCGAAAAAGCCCAGAAGTTGATACAGGCAAAAATACCCGTAACAAGCACATAAACAGCCTTACCCGCACTTCCTTTGTTTGCAAGAATGTTACTGCAGGATTTATTAAGCAAAACGGAAAGCAGAGTAACTGCAAAGATAGCCGAAAAAACCAAAAAGACAATCATATGTAAGCTCCGAATTATTCTATATTTTTCTTGATTATATCACTTCAATTACTAATTTACAAGACTTAATTGTTAATTTGTATAAATAATTTTATGCCGCAAAACAAAAAGCGTGCATAGGACAAAAATCCCATACACGCAAAAGAATCAAAGTGCCTTATAAGCCTTTATCCACTCATTTGAAATAAGCTCGTGACCTGCCGCTGTGGGATGAACACCGTCACCTGCCCAGTAATCGGGGCGTACACAGTCGGGCATACTGTCAAACATCTCCTGAAGAGGAATAAATGTAAGATTGTACTTCTCGGCAACTCTCCTTGCAGCCTCGGCACGAAGCTTTGTTTCGGAAGCAAAGAAATCCCAGCTTTCGATTGTCGCACATCCCTTGAGAACAAAAGGCTCAAGAATCATAATCTTAATATCGGGAAGCGCCTCAAGAACCTCCTCGATAAGCATACAGTAAATCTTTTCGAACTTGGGTGCATCAACGCCGTTCTGTCTTGAAACCTCGTGCCATACATCGTTTATGCCGATGAGAATACTCATAACATCAGGCTTGAGGTTTATAATATCCGCCTTGATTCTTGCATAAACATCAACAATTCTGTTACCGGAAATACCTGTATTTACATAAGTATTCTGTCCCGGCTCTGCAACCATAAGCTTGCCCTGAACAAATCTCGGATAGCCGTGACCGAGATAGCTGTCGTTTTCTCTGCTTCTGCCGCAATCGGTGATGGAGTCACCCTGGAATAAGATTTTCATTGTGATTACCTCTCATTTCAATAATAAATTTTAATTAGAGACAAAAGTCCGCTCGGGATGCTTTCGTGCTCGAATTCTTTAACAATGTTGTGATAAGGCCCCATAATATGAACGGGAATCTCATCAAAGGATTTTGTAGCGCAGACCTGATTTGCCGTTGTGTTTGATACAATGATTCGCATTTCGTTCTCTGCCTTAAGATGCTTTCTGTCAACCTTAAATCTGAAGGGTCCAAAGCACATTTCCGAGACAAGTGTATCATTTATATAAGCATCGCAGGCGTAATTCACATTGCCTAAATCAACCTCAATAAAATCGGGAATTTCCTTCAATGCGAAGTTAAACTTATATGTACATTCGCCCGAAAAATCCTTGCCATAAAGCTCGCACCAATCGCATGGCTTTGTCTTTATGTAGTCATCGGTCAGGGTGTATTTTTCAAAGCGCTCCTCGCCTATTACGAACTTCCAGTTCTGCTTGACCTCAAATTGGTCAACCGTAATGCAGTTGCCCTTGGGTTTCTTTTTAGTATTTGCGGGTAATGCTCTGTCAGTTATAAAATAAAATGTGCCTTCGCCCGGTGCAAATGTCACGGAATTGCTGTCTACAGCATAAATCTCCGCTCCGAGTGCGTCAAGCTCATAGATGTTGCCCTTTTCCCCGAATGTGAAGCTGAACGACTTTTCCTCGGTTGACTCGTTATTTATAAGATACAGAACACCGTCATCAAGTATACGCCTGAACACTGAGATACCGTCGCAGGAAATATCGACAACACTTTCGGAGTCGTCAAGGTCATCGGACATAATAATCTTACCGCCGAGACATACAAATTCATCAAGCTTTTTGCGTGAATTTTCATCGACGGTTACATTTTCGGGAATAATTACGGCAGAGTACTTTGCTGTACCCGTACAGAGCATACCGTCTCTTATTTCCGCTGTTTCAAGGAAGTCAAGGTCAATAATATCAACGGGAATATGAAGCTCTTCAGCCTTATAAACGGCTTTGTCGAAGCTTTCAATAGCCTCCTGCTTTCTCCTTCCCCCTGCCCAGAAATCGAACAGAGGCATAAATACTGCGTGCCTGTTTCCCGAAACACCGAGGCTTGTAAGATAAGAGGCTCTTGCGGTGTACTTGCAGAAATCTCCGAGAGGCTTCCAGGTGGGCATAAGAGGCATAAAACCGGGACGGGCATTCTTTCTGTTGAGTCCGTCGTAATTATATGTTAGGGACATAAGGTTTATGGTGTTGATGCCTCGCGACATCTGATACAGCATCATATGCCTCATTGTGTCAAAGGAAACTCCCGCACCGTATATGGAAAAGGTTTCCGACATAACAAATGGATTTCCCGTCTGATTTGCAGCAGAACTCGAAAAGCGGGGATAAAAATGATTATCCCTTCCCGGGAAAAGCTGACGCCAGATTACATCAATTCCGGGCATATCAAAGCTTCTTAGCTGACGGAGCGAGCTGTAATACTTCTGATTCGGGTCGTATGTTGCGTTGTCCTTGTCAAGATGTCCCGTGGATACAAGGTTGTTCTCTCTGCACCAGTCGCGGATTTTAAGAAAATAATTTTCCGCAAACACCTCGGCAAGCAGATTGAAATAATCAATTCTGACAGCCTGCCCCTTTTCGTCGACATCGTTCTTGTCGTCCTCGTATATGTACGGAAGAAAATCAAGAAGGTCATAGCCGTATCTTTCATAAAAACGCTTTTCGAAGCCATCGCACCAACCCGTAGCCTCTGTGGTTGGCTCATCGGTGAACACAGCATAAACCGTGCTTCCGAAAAGGTCGGATGTGTATTGCTTATATCTTTCGTGGGTAAGCTTTATAAATGTATCCGTCGTTTCCGCCTCGGCAAGGTTGGGATAATCTCCGTCACGCCTTTTCATGTAATATTCGGTGATTTCGGAGTCGGATGAAAATCCCTCGTATATTCTCTTTCCGCCACAGAAAGCCGCAACAGCATCGACAGATGGAGTATAGGGCGAAGAAGCACTTCTCACGGCAAGATTCTTACTTGCAAGATGAGGCTTTTCCGCAACCACCTTTCCGCAGGCACTACCCGAAGGCCAGCCGCCCTCGTCGTAAATCCACACCTGCATTCCCTTTTTCTCGGCGTATTTATATGCAAAGCGGATTATCTCGAAAAATTCATCGGTAAGATAATCGGGGTCGAGATTGTTCAGATTTGAAGGTCTGAAGGCACGGGGCATCGGAAGAATATATACTCTTCTTATATTGTTATCGTAAAAGCTGTCAAGCTGTCGTGCAATCTCGTCCCTTTCGACGGGTCTGTTCCACGACCAGCACATAACGGGATAAAACCTTGTCTCGGTATTTTTGAATTTTTCTATATCAAAAAAGGAATCGGTTTCCTTGTGTTCTCTATATGAATAACGCATAATTCACTCCCGAGGCTTTTTTACAGATTATAACACACAAAACAGAAAAAGTAAATAGATTATTGATTTAATTTTTTATAATTCCGGGTACTTTATTTGATATGACATAAATAAAAAATCGGTGCCCAAAAGGACACCGACTTAATTTTATACACGAAAAAATTAGATTTCGGGAATTTCGATCTTGATTTCTTCGCCCTTTTCCCAAGATGTAGCAATACCGGAAAGGATTGCCTGGTTGTAGAGAATCTGGGATGTGGGAACAGGAGCTGCGCCATTGTTCATAGCTGCGTCGAGGAAGCTTCTGATCTTGATATCGAAGAGAGATGTGTTGGGCTTGTTCTGAAGAATCGGAACGATAGTTTCTGTGGGCTTGCCGCAGATATCGTGGTAAATCTTCATAGCGCCACCAACAGAGCCGTTCCAGCAGTCTGTGGAGGGAATTCTGAGAGAGCCCTTTGTACCCATGATGATTGTGTCACCGGGAGTGTCAAGGTGCATATCCCATGCAATTCTGAAGTCGAGGATGATGCCGCCTTCGAGTCTGATGAAGCCTGCTGCGAAGTCATCAACACCGAAGAGGTCAGCGTATTCTGCGGGATGTCCGTTTCTTGTGTAAGTGATGGGCATCTTGCCGAAGAAGTCAGACTTGTAACCGGAAACTGTAAGAGGCTTCGGATAACCGATAGCGTTAAGTACCATATCGAGAGAGTAGCATCCGATATCAGCGAGAGCGCCGAGACCTGCTGTCTTGTCTTCGATGAAGGATGTTCCGTAAGGTGTGGGGATACCGTGACGACGGCCGCCACCTGTCTGGATGTAGTAGATCTGACCGAGCTCGCCGCTGTCAACGATCTTCTTGATCATCTGCATATTAACGTCGAATCTGGGCTGGAAGCCAACGGATACGATCTTGCCTGTTTCCTTTTCAGCCTTGCAGATAGCAACTGCTTCGTCGAGAGTTACGCACATAGGCTTTTCGAGAAGAACGGGAATACCTGCCTTGAGGGAGTCGATTGTACAAACAGCATGTGTTCTGTTGTATGTACATACAGAAACAGCGTCAAGCTTAAGGTTAGCCTGATCAGCAAGCATTTCTGTGTGAGCGCCGTAGCACTTTGCACCTTCAACGCCGAACTTTTCCTTGAAGATTTCAGCCTTACCGGGAACGAGGTCGGAGAGAGCTACAACTTCAACGTCGGGCTGCTTCTGATAGCTTCTGATGTGAGCTTCAGCGATCCAGCCTGTACCGATGATACCAACTCTGATCTTTCTTGTAGTGTCGATTTTCTTGTCTTCGGCCATATTTTGGTCGAATCTGTCGAGAATAGAATCTGCCATTTTTATTTACCTCCAAAAATAATATTCTCATGTATAGATTTTTGCTCATATACATTGTTATTGTACAATAATGATGTTTCGTAAAATACTATATTTTGTTAATTTGTGTACATATTTGGTAATATTCTTCAATTTTATGCAATTTGAGTTTTCATTTATTTAACAGAACGATAATTATAAAGCACACAATATATGTTAACATACTGTATATCAAAAATATTTTCCCAGAAAGGACTATGTAAAATGGCAGAAACGTTAAAAAGAAGCGGTAACATATCCGTAGAAACACAGAATATATTCCCCGTAATCAAGAAGTGGCTTTACAGCGACAAGGAAATCTTCGTAAGAGAGCTTGTTTCCAATGCCTGCGATGCGGTTACAAAGCACAAGAGACTTGTTTCACTCGGTGAAGCAAGCGAAATAAGTGTCCCCTACAGAATTGATGTTACACTCGACACAGAGCTCGGCACTCTCACGGTATCCGACAACGGTATAGGTATGAGCGCGGATGAAATCGACAGATACATCAATCAGATTGCACTTTCCGGTGCTCTCGACTTTATTGAAAAATACGAAGGCAAGGGCGAGGACGACGGCAACGGTATTATCGGACACTTCGGTCTCGGCTTCTACTCTGCGTTTATGATTGCGGATAAGGTTGAGCTTATATCAAAATCCCACGCGGGCGGTGCTACCACAAAATGGATAGGAAGCGACAGCTGTGAGTACACCATGGAGGACACGGACGACCGTGAAATTCAGGGCACTGACGTTATCCTCTACATCAACGATGACGAAAAGGAATTTTTAGACGGCACAAGAATAAAGTCAATCCTCGACAAGTTCTGTGCGTTTATGCCCGTTGAAATTTACTTTACGGATGTTGCCGAAGAAGAAAAGGCAAAGAAGGAAGCGGAAGAAAAATCCGAGGAGAACAAGGAAGAAAAGCCCGTCCTTCCCATAAACGACACCACTCCCCTCTGGCAGAAGAAGCCCTCCGAATGCACAGAGGAGGAATACATCGAATTCTACAAGAAGGTATTCAATGACTACAAGGAGCCTCTCTTCTATGTTCACATCAATGCGGATTATCCTCTTAACTTCAAGGGTATACTCTACTTCCCGAGAATCAACCCCGAGTTCGGTGCAATTGAGGGTCAAGTAAAGCTTTACTACAATCAGGTATTCGTTGCGGACAACATAAAGGAGGTTATTCCCGACTATCTTATGATAATGAAGGGCGTGCTTGACTGTCCCGAGCTTCCTCTTAACGTATCAAGAAGCTATCTTCAGTCCAACGGATATGTCAACAAGATTTCCGCACATATTGTAAAGAAAATCTGCGACAAACTCAATTCGCTCTTTAACCTCGAAAGAGAAAAGTATGAGAATATGTGGCACGACATCAAGCCCTTCGTTGAGTATGGCTGTATGAAGGATGCCAAGTTCTATGACAGAGTAAAGGATATTATTCTCTTTAAGACAACGGATGACAAATTCGTCACCGTAAAGGAATGCACCGAGGCTGAAGGCTTCGACAATGAAATATACTACACAGACGATGCTCTTCAGCAGTCAAGATATATTTCAATGTTCAGGAATGAAAGCATTCAGGTTGTATCCTTCGATTCTGCGATTGATACACAGTTTATATCCTTCCTTGAAAGCAAGTTTATTTCCGATGAAGCACTCAAGGACGTAAAGTTCTCCCGTGTTGACGCAGGCATCTCCAAGGCACTCAGGGCTGACGGTGAAACCACCGAAAACACAGAGCTTTGCGAATACTTCAAGAAAACACTCGGTCTTTCGGAGGAATTCAAGATAACAGCGGAAAGACTCAAGGATACCGAGGTTCCCGCAATGCTCAATCTTACAGAGCAGTCAAGAAGATTCTCCGAAATGATGAAGATGTACTCGGGCGGTGAAGGAATGGGTATGCCCGTTGAGGAAACACTGGTGCTCAATATGGCAAATCCTCTTATAGAAAAGCTTTCTGCAAGCTTTGGCGACGAATCAAGAAAGGACATCAACGAAGCGATTGTAAAGCAGGTATACAGCCTTGCACTTCTTGCACAGCGTCCACTTTCCGCGCAGGAGCTCCGTGACTTTATTTCGGGTAGTGCCAAGCTTTACGGAATGCTCTGATACGGTTAAACACTTTATAAAAGGAAATAAAAATGGAAAAGAAATATTATATTTTCGATATGGACGGAACGCTCATAGATTCAATGCCCTCATACGGTGGAGCTGTTCTGAAATATCTTGAAATCAACAAAATAGCACACCCCGATGACACTCTCAAGACGGTTACCCCGCTCGGCTACAAGGGTGCGGCAAAGCACTTCATCGAGGCACTTGGCTGTACGGCGACAGTTGAAGAAATCTGCGAGGACTTCAAGAATCTTATGATAGATGACTATCTGTACACCATCCCCGAAAAGGAGGGCGTTACAGAGACATTGAAGGAGCTTAAGAAGCAGGGACATTCATTGAGCGTGCTGACAGCCTCCCCTCATGTAACTCTTGACCCGTGCCTCAAGCGACTCGGACTTTACGATTTATTTGATTTCGTATGGTCATCGGAGGACTTCGGACTTACAAAGGCTGAGGTTGAAATTTACCACAGATGTGCCGAAAAGCTTGGTACTACGGTAGACAAATGTATTTTCCTTGATGATAATTTTAACGCCTGCGAAACAGCTAAAAAATCAGGGATGACTGTATACGGAGTTTACGATAAATCATCAGAGGATTATATCGACGATATGGTTCGCATTACGAATAAATATATAAGAAAATTCGATGAATTGATATAATAGGTATTCCCTTATAAATATTTAAGACTAAAAAACAACCGCTTTGGTAACAACATACCAAAGCGGTTAACATTTTATAAAATTACTTTTTCTCTTCAGAAATCATATTTTTTATACGGTCTATCTGTTTTTCTAAATTTTCGAGTTCGGTTAACAAATCAGAGTCCTTGATTTCGGAATTATCAGAAGATGCGTTAGTTTTATTTCTGTCAACGTTTTTAATTTCATCCATAGAGTCAACAACGACACCGACAATAACATTAAGTACAAGGATGGAGGAAAGAGCAACGAATGAAACAAAATACATAACAGCACCGAATCCCGAAGCTAAAAGAGGTCTTGAAATATTACCGAGATCGTCTGCCATAGTCACCTGGAACAAGGTATAAAGAGTTCTCCAGAGTGTTCCGAAATATTCGGGAGAAAGAGTGGAAAACAGATTCGTACCGATTACGGCAAAAACATAATAGATAATAAGTAAAAGTACAACAACCCAACCGACACTGGGCAGCGCTCCGAGCAGAGCCTGAACAATAACACGCAATTTTTCAAGACGCTTCATCATTCGTAATGCTCTGAGTGCACGGAACAAACGGAAAATTCTGAATGCTCTCATTGAAGAAAGGAATTTGATCATAGGCATTATGGAAATCAGCACTATGAATACATCGAATATATTCCATGCATCTTTGAAGAAAGCAGCGCCATAAGCATAAAGCTTAAGTAAAATTTCAATAACGAATATTACAATACAAACGGTATTAAAAGCACTAAGCACTCTTGAAGCCGTATCGGATAAGGTAAATGTCTCAACACCCAACGATAAAGTATTAAGAGCAATAAGAACAAAAATCAGACCGGTAAAATAAGGCTTTTCAACAAAACTCTTGATTTTTTCACGCATAATATCCCTCTAAAGATTTTAGGCACACCACCGCAACTAAAAATCTGAATTAATACGATTCGTTGTTTCGATGTGTGCCATTATAATTCAATATGGTGCGGGTAGCAGGACTTGAACCTGTACGAGTTGCCCCACTAGAACCTGAATCTAGCGCGTCTGCCAATTCCGCCATACCCGCATTTTTAATTGACTTGCATATTATATCATAAGATTTCCGTTTCGTCAAGTCTTTTTTTCATTTATTTTAATTATTAACATTAAAGAGAATATATGACCTTATTCTTTTTTATTTGCATAATTTACCAAATAGGTATTGAAATACGGAAAAGAAGGTGATATAATAAATTATTAAAAATGTAACGAGGGTTAAAATAATGAAATTATCCGAAATATTAAGCAGAGACACATTATCACTTTCCTTTGAGGTTTTTCCTCCCAAGACAGACCTTGCTTTTGACAGTGTTGAAAAAGCAATATTTGAAATAGCAAAGCTTCGTCCTTCGTTTATGAGTGTTACATATGGTGCGGGCGGCGGTACAAGTAAGTATACTCTTGACATTGCCAAAGACGTTAAGAGCAAATACAATGTCCCTACCCTCGCCCATCTCACCTGTGTTTCTTCAACAAAGGAGACCGTGCGTGAAAGAATAAACGACATAAAGAAAGCAGGTATAGATAATGTAATGGCTCTCAGAGGCGATATACCCTCCGATAAGCTTTGTGACGACAGAAGCAAGTGGGATTACAGCCACGCAATCGACCTTATAAGAGAGCTTCGGGAGAGCAAACACGATTTCTGCATCGGTGCGGCTTGTTATCCCGAAATACATCCCGAAAGCACCAACAGAAAAGAGGATATAAAGTACCTCAAGGAAAAGGTTGATGCGGGATGTGATTTTCTTACAACGCAGATGTTCTTCGACAATAACCTCCTTTATAACTTCCTCTATCAGATAAGAGAGGCGGGCATTACAGTTCCCGTAATTCCGGGTATTATGCCGATTACAAACGCAACTCAGATTGACAGAGCGATAAAGCTTTCCGGCTCGTTTATGCCTCAGAGATTCAAGGCTCTTGTAGATAAATTCGGTACGAATCCCAAGGCTATGATGCAGGCGGGTATTGCATATGCAACCGACCAGATTATCGACCTTTACGCAAACAACATAACCAACGTTCACGTTTACTCAATGAACAAGCCCGAGGTTGCTTCAAGCATTCAGAGCAATCTCTCCGATATAATTACAATTATATGAATTACACTGTACTTACAGAATCCTTTTCCCCGCCCGAAATTGACAAAAGAGAAATATTCCGCTATATGGGTGTAATATCCTCCGATAACGACACCGAAAAGCTTACAGATTTGTGTCTTGATGAGATTAAAGGCTCGCTGAAATACAATGTATGCTATTGCGTAACCGAGCTTGAAATCACCAATAATACCGCTGATTTCGGATGTACATCAATCACATCGGACTCACTTAGCAAGGCACTTGTAAATTGCGAAAGAGCGGTTATATTCTCTGCAACAATCGGCATTGAAGCCGACAGACTTATTGCAAAATACGGAAAGCTTTCCCCGTCAAAGGCATTATGCTTTCAGGCTATCGGAGCAGAACGGATAGAAGCCTTATGTGACGAATTCTGCAATAAAATCAAGTCGGAATACGGAAGTATAACACCGAGATTCAGCCCGGGATATGGTGATTTACCGCTCTCGTTTCAGCGTGATATATTCGGAATACTCGGGTGCGAAAAAAGAATCGGACTTACTCTTAATGAAAGTCTTATAATGTCTCCGACAAAATCCGTTACCGCGATAATTGGAATAAAATAAGAAAGGAATCAAAAATGAACTTTCGTGAATATTTAAAAAACAACATAGTTGTCCTTGACGGAGGAATGGGAACTCTTCTTCAGAAAAAAGGACTTCTGCCCGGTGAGCATCCGGAGGCGTGGAATCTTTCCCACCCCGAGGAAATTACGGAAATCCACAAGGCTTATTACGATGCGGGAAGCAATGTTGTAAATATAAATACATTCGGAGCGAATCCTCTTAAATTCTCGGACAGCGAGCTCCAAGAGATAATTAAAGCCGCAATCCAAAACGCAGACAAGGCGAGAAAACTGAGTAATGCACCGCAAGAAAAGTTCATCGCTCTTGATATAGGTCCCTCGGGAAGACTTTTAAAGCCCTTCGGAGACCTTGACTTTGAGGATGCAATTGAAGCATTTGCAAAGGTAGTAAGAATCGGTGTTAAATACGGTGTTGACCTTGTAACAATCGAAACAATGAACGATTGCTACGAAACAAAGGCGGCGGTGCTTGCGGTAAAGGAAAACTGCGACCTTCCCTTTATTGTCACAAACGCATACGGTCTTGACGGAAAGCTTATGACAGGCGCAGAGCCCTCTGCTATGGTTGCAATGCTTGAGGGACTCGGTGCCGATGCTATCGGTGCAAACTGCTCTCTCGGTCCTGCACAGCTTATTGCGGTTGCTGAGGATATTCTTTCGGTATCATCCACTCCCGTTGCAATAAAGCCCAATGCGGGACTTCCCAAGGTTGAAAACGGAAAAACAGTATTCGATGTTACAAGCGATGAATTTGCGGATATTGTTGCAAAGATGTGCGAAAAGGGTGTGCGCATAGTAGGCGGATGCTGCGGCACAACTCCCGAATACATCAGTAAGCTTTGTGCGAAAATCAAAGATATAAAGCCTTCGGAAATTACAGATAAGAATATAAGCTGTGTTTCCTCATATACACACGCGGTTGAATTTTCCGATTCCCCCGTGCTTATCGGAGAAAGAATCAATCCGACGGGCAAAAAGAGATTCAAGCAGGCTCTTGCAGAGCACGATATTGATTATATTCTGAGGGAGGGTCTCAATCAGCAGGAAAAGGGTGTACACATTCTTGACGTAAATGTCGGTCTTCCCGAAATTGACGAGCCCGCAATGCTTAAAGAGGCTGTATGTGAGCTTCAGGCAATTATAAACCTTCCCTTGCAGATAGACACTGCAGATTTCACCGCAATGGAAAACGCAATGCGTGCTTATAACGGTAAGCCTATGGTAAACTCCGTCAACGGCAAGCAGGAAAGCATGGATGCCATCTTCCCTCTTGTAAAAAAATACGGCGGTCTTGTTGTGGCTCTCACTCTTGACGAAAACGGCATTCCCGACAATGTTGAAGGAAGAATTGCTATAGCAAAGAAGATTATCGCAGCTGCGGAAAAATACGGGATCCCGAAAAAGAACCTAATTTTCGACACTCTTGCAATGACTATAAGTGCAGACAGGAATGCGGCTAAGGTTACTCTTGAGTCGCTGAGGAAAATCAGAAACGAGCTTGGATGCCATACCTCACTTGGAGTTTCAAACGTTTCCTTCGGACTTCCCGCAAGAGACGGTGTCAACAGCACATTCTTTACAATGGCACTCACAAACGGTCTTTCTGCGGCGATAATGAATCCTTATTCCGCCGAGATGATGAAGTCCTACTACTCATACAAGGCTCTCTCGGGACTTGACGAGAATTGCTCTGATTATATCGAATTCAGCGCAACAATCGAAACAACAACCGTTGCAAAAGAGCAGGCAACATCAGTGAAGGCTCCAACTGCAGACAACGAAAGCATTGCTTCCGAGCTTCAGAAGGCTATCATCAAGGGCAGAAAGGAATCCGCTCTTACACTCACCCGTGAGCTTATAAAGACGGTAAAGCCTCTTGATATAGTAGAAAATGAGATTATTCCCGCTCTTGATGTAGTAGGAAAGGGCTTTGAAGCAAAGACGGTATATCTCCCCCAGCTTCTTATGAGTGCGGAATCTGCTCAGGCTTCCTTTGAGGTTATCAAGGAGAATATGCAGAATTCGGGAGAAAAGCAGGAAAGCAAATTCAATATTGTTATTGCAACGGTTAAGGGTGATATTCACGATATCGGCAAAAACATTGTTAAGCTTCTTCTTCAGAATTACGGCTTTAATGTAACAGATCTCGGCAAGGATGTTCCCGCAGAGGTTATTTCCGATAAGGTGTGCGAGCTTGACTGTCCGCTTTGCTGTCTCAGTGCACTTATGACAACCACCGTTCCCGCAATGGAGGAAACTATAAAGCTTCTTCGTAAGACAGCTCCCGGGTGCAAGGTTATGGTCGGCGGTGCTGTTCTTAACAAGGAGTATGCGGATATGATAGGTGCTGACCTCTACGCAAAGGATGCAATGGAGGCTGTAAGACAGGCTCTTGAGCTTTAAATAATCATAACGGTGTACGGTTATGTGCCGTGCACCTTTTTTATGCCAATATAAGTCTTAGAATCCAAGTATTTTGTAATGACAAAAATTAAAAAGTGTAATATAATATATTATGTATTAAAGCTTATTCAAGCAGTAAACCTCACGCAATTTCATCGGAAAGGAGAAAAGATGGAGCTGATATACATATCGGAAACTCAACTGAAAATTATACTTTCGGGCGAGGATTTAATGTCTTATGGTATTACCGCAGACCAACTGGATTATTCAAATGTCTCAACAAGGCATTTAATATGGGCAATATTGAATTCGGCTAAAAGCGAATCGGGCTTCAATGCGGACAACAGCAAGCTGTCAATTACGGTTTTTGACTCTGCTGACGGCGGTTGCGAGCTTTATATTAAAAAGGAATCAATCGGGAAAACGGACAACATATCCGTTTCTCAATATAAAGCAAAAACCTACCGCCATTCAGCTTTAGGCAAAGCCAAAGGGAAATATATAGTTGCGGATTTATCCTCACTTTGTAAGCTTAGCTACAGAATTATATCGGATAAATTTCATCTAAGGACAAGCCTGTATTTTGATTCCCGCGGGAATTATATACTTACGGTCAATCCCGAAAAAAGACTTCCGTCATATATAACCGACAAGGAAAAGCACACGAATCTGCCTCAATATTTATCGGAATACGGAGCATCTTACGAATTGACCGAAAAGGCTCTGACACACATTAACGAATACTGTAAAATGATTTCGGAGGGCAATGCCGCAGAGCTTTTATCCACACTGTAAAATTAAATATTTTACTTTACAAATGGGTTCACGTATGGTATAATTAGCGTGAACCCATTTTATATTCCCCATCAAAGGAGATTTTTATGGAAAATAAGGAACTTTGGGAAGCCCTTGAGCAAAAATGCAAGGACTGTACCGCCTGCGAGCTATACAAAACAAAAACAAACACCGTATTCGGTAAAGGCTCCAAAAGTGCTACCGTACTCTTTGTCGGCGAAGCACCGGGAGAGCAGGAGGATTTGCAGGGCATCCCCTTCTGCGGAGCATCGGGACAGCTTCTTGATAAATATTTCGCTTCAATAGATATGAAGCCGGAGGAATACTATGTCGGCAACATATTAAAATGCCGTCCCCCCTACAACAGAGACCCAAGTCCCGAGGAGCAGGAGGCTTGTATAGGGCATCTGAGAGAGCAGCTGAAGCTCATCAATCCCAAAATAATAGTATGCCTCGGCAGAATTGCCGCAATGAAAATAATTAAGCCCGATTTCAGAATAACCAGAGAGCACGGTCAATGGTTCAAAAAGGGTCGCTTTTACATTACTGCGGTGTATCATCCGTCAATGCTCCTTCGAGACCCCGCAAAACGAGAGGAGACTATGCGGGATTTTCTTGAAATCGAAAAAAAGCTCATTGAATTACGCGAAAGCGATTCGTAAATGAATTCATTGCATATCGGTGCATAAAACAGAGCATTCGTGAGTTAAACAGAGGATTTACAAGGATTTAGGCTTTTTTGCGGGAAAATATCCGAATTTTGAAGTCAAATCACGGCTAATTCCGAAATTTTGCGATTTTTTTGATTTTTTTCTTCAAAAGGTAGTGACAAATCGACAAAAATTTATTATATTATATCTGCTTACTTTTAAATTCGGTTGCTATGGGAAAAGTAGGCTCGGCAAATACATAATTGTACCGCACATAGCACGGTACGGAGGTGTTAGGATTGGAAAACAACGTAATTGTAAGTCTCAAGGACATCGTAGTTAAATACGACGGTGAGCAGGTTTTAAAGAATATCAGTCTTGATATTCACGACAAGGAATTTATCACTCTGCTTGGGCCCTCCGGCTGCGGCAAAACCACAACGCTCAGAATCATTGGTGGATTTGTAACCCCTGATAGCGGCGAGGTCTTCTTTGACGGGAAGAAAATCAACGATATCCCGCCTTACAAAAGACAGGTTAATACAGTCTTTCAGAAATATGCGTTATTTCCGCATTTGAACGTTTATGAAAATATTGCTTTCGGTCTCAGACTTAAAAAGGTCCCCGAAAAAGAAATAAATACCCGTGTACTTGAAATGCTCGAGCTTGTTAACCTTTCAAGCTTCGGAAGAAGAAATGTAGACTATCTCTCCGGCGGTCAGCAGCAGAGAGTTGCAATTGCACGTGCTCTTATAAATCACCCCAGAATGCTTCTCCTTGACGAGCCTCTCGGCGCGCTTGACCTTCAGCTCCGTAAGGAAATGCAGATTGAGCTCAAAAAAATTCAGCAGGCACTCAAGATTACCTTCATTTATGTAACTCACGACCAGGAGGAAGCTCTTACAATGTCCGACAGAGTTGTAGTTATGAATGGCGGTATAATCAACCAGATTGGCACACCCCAGGATATCTACAACGAGCCTGTAAACGCATTTGTTGCAAAGTTCATCGGTGAATCCAATATCATTCACGGTATTATGCACGCAGACTACGATGTTGAATTTGCAAGCAAGCGCTTCAAGTGTCTTGACAAGGGCTTTAACAAGATGGAGCTTGTTGACGTTGTTATAAGACCCGAGGACATCACCGTATGCGCTCCCACCGACGAAACTATCAACGGCACCGTTGAAACCGTTACATTCAAGGGCGTACACTATGAAATTATAGTAGACAGCTTTGGATTCAAGTGGAAAATTCACTCTACAAAATCCGCAAAGCAGGGTGATTTTATCGGTATGAACTTCACCCCCGACGACATTCATATTATGAAAAAGAGCGATTCTTCGCCCAAGTTCAATATGATCAGCGGGGAGGCTACTGTAAATGAATAATAAGAAATTCAAGATTCTTGCTGTCCCCTACATAGTCTGGATGCTTATCTTTACAATCATTCCCCTTGCGCTTATACTTGTATTTGCATTCACTGACAGAAATGCAGAGGGCTTCAGATTCACATTTGACAACATTCAGTTTGCGGCAAGATACCTTCCCGTGCTTATCAAGTCCGTATACTTCGCAACCGTAGCGACAATTATATGTCTTGTTGTTGCATATCCTCTGGCATATATTATGTCCAAAATGAGGCTGAATCATCAAAGAACGATGGTTATGCTTGTTATGCTTCCGATGTGGATGAACTTCCTTCTCCGTACATATGCGTGGATGTCCATTCTTGAAACAAACTCCGGATTTCTTAACAGATTTCTTTCTATTTTCAATATCGGACCCGTACACATTATGTATACGCAGGCGGCGGTTATACTCGGTATGGTATACAACTATATCCCCTATATGATTCTTCCGCTTTATACAATAATGATCAAGATTGACAACAGACTCATTGAGGCTGCTCAGGACCTTGGCTGTAACACCTACAGTGTATTCAGAAAGGTTATTATTCCCCTTTCCTTCCCCGGTATTACCTCTGGTATCACCATGACATTCGTTCCTGCGGTAAGTACCTTCGTTATTTCACAGCTTCTCGGCGGTCCCAAGAATAATCTTATCGGTGACCTTATCGAAAGCCATTTCGTATCGGGAGGAGAATATAATCCTTATTACGGCTCGGCTATTTCGCTCCTTCTTATGGTTGTTGTATTTATCTGCATAGGTATATTCAATCAGTTTGACAATGAAGAAATGGAGGAGACACTTAAATGAAAAAGTTTTTTTCAAGATTTTACGTTGCCCTCATTCTTCTCTTTATGTACGCCCCTATCCTTGTTCTTATCACCTTCTCCTTTAACGAATCCAAGGGCAGAAGCTGGACAGGATTCTCCTTCAAGTGGTACGGAGAGCTTTTAAGAGACGATGCTATTATCGGTGCTCTCGGTAATACTCTTATGATTGCAGTTATTGCGGCTGTGGTTTCTACCATACTCGGAACTGTTGCGGCTATAGGCATTCATAACATGAGACGCCCTTACAAGACGATTGTTAAGAATGTAAACAACCTTCCTCTTATCAATCCCGAAATCGTTATGGGTATTTCCCTTATGATTCTGTTCTCGTTCTGCAGAATTCATCCCGGATTTGTTACAATTATTATTGCACACATTACTTTCTGCATTCCCAGTGTTATACTCAGTGTAATGCCAAAGCTTACCCAGATAAACAACAGCATCTACGAGGCTGCTCTGGATCTTGGCTGTAATGATTTCCAGGCGTTCTACAAGGTTATACTTCCCGAAATTATGCCCGGTATTATTTCAGGCTTCCTTATGGCGTTTACCTACTCCATAGACGACTTTGTTATCAGTTATTTTACAGCGGGACCCGACTCTCAGACGTTGCCTCTTGTAATTTATACCATCACAAGAAAGCCTATGACTCCCAAGCTTAACGCTCTTTCCACAATCATCTTTGTAATAGTACTTTTCGCACTTGTAATTTCCAATGTACTCAGCGGAAAAGATGTTGAAAAGCAGAAAAAAATTAAAAAGAACGTCTAAACACCCACAGCTGAAAGGATAAAAAAATGAAAAAATTATATGCATTTTTGCTTGCGTTGGTGTTTACTCTTCCTTCGGTATGTCTTACCTCTTGTGTTGTTGAGGAAGAGGAAGAGGGCGAGGATACATCCGGCGCATATTACGACGTTGAGGTCGACGATATTTCTTATTACGAGAAATTCAGAGACAAGAACATAACAATCAATGTATACAACTGGGGCGAATACATCTCCAACGGCAGTGAAGAAAGCCTTGATGTAGTCGGTGCATTTGAAAAAATCTCCGGAATCAAGGTGAACTACACAAACTATGCTACCAACGAGGATATGTACGCGAAATTCAAGTCAGGCGCAACATCCGTATATGATGTTGTAATACCTTCCGACTATATGATTGACAAAATGATAGAGGAGGATATGCTTGAAGAAATCAATTATGATAATATCCCCAATTATCAGTACATTGATGAAAAATTCAAATCTCCAGATTACGATAACACGGGAGAAGGTGGTACGGCAAAATTCTCTGTTCCTTACACCTGGGGTACAGTCGGTATAATATATAATAAGAAATATATTACCGAGGAAGAAGCCTCAACCTGGGATATTCTGTGGAACCCCGAGTACAAGGGTCAGATTCTGATGTTCTCCAATTCTAAGGATGCATTTGCTATAGGTCTTAAAAAGCTCGGCTATTCCATGAATACTACAAACATGGAAGAAATAGCCGAAGCCTCCGTGCTTCTTCGCGAGCAGAAGCCCAATGTACAGACTTATGTAATGGACCAGATTTTTGATAAGATGCAGCTTGAGGAAGCATGGATTGCTCCCTATTATGCGGGCGATGCTCTTACAATGATAGAAAATGCCGCAAAGAACGACATCGAGCTCGGCTTTGCATTCCCCAAGGAAGGTACAAACATCTTTATTGATGCTATGTGTATTCCCAAGGGCAGCAGAAACAAGGAAGCCGCCGAGGCATTTATTAACTTCATGTGTGAGCTTGAAGTTATGACCGCCAACGGCGAATACATTTTCTACTCTACCCCGTCCACACAGGCTAAGGAAATGATTCTTTCCAACATGGAGGAATATATGTCTGAGGATGAAATCGAAAGATATCTCCTTATCTCCTACCCCGATGAGGAATTGATTGCCAAATGCGAGTCCTTCATAAATCTTCCCAAGGACACAAACGAGCTTATCATCCGCAACTGGAATGACATTCTTATCGGTATCGATGAGGATTCCTGGTGGAACAAAGCAATTCTTCCCGTTTCAATCATTATCGCTCTCGGATTCTGTATTCTGATTATACTTCTTCGTTACAGAAAGATGCAGAAAAAGCGCGCAAGATATTAAAAAATTAAAGCCTCGGTAGCAATACCGAGGTTTTTTATATAGTAAAAAACGCACGCCAAAAGACGTGCGTTTTATTATTCCGCTGTTAAATCAAACACCCGAATACGCCGCAAATCCACCGTCAACGGGAACTACGACACCGTTAACAAAGCCGGATGCTTCGTTGGAGATGAGCCAGAGAAGTGTTCCGTCAAGGTCCTCGGGAGTACCGAATCTGTTCATGGGAGTATGAGCAAGAATCTTGTCAGTTCTGGGTGTAGGTGTACCGTCCTCATTGAAGAGGAGAGCCTTATTCTGGGCAGTTACAAAGAAGCCGGGAGCAATTGCATTGACTCTGATTCCGACGGGCGCAAAATGAACTGCAAGCCACTGTGTGAAGTTGGAAACAGCAGCCTTGGCACCGGAATACGCGGGAATCTTTGTAAGAGGTCTGAATGCGTTCATGGAAGAAACGTTGATAATAACGGGAGCATCCTTCTTAGCCATATCACGGGCGAACACCTGAGTAGGAAGAAGAGTACCGATAAAGTTAAGATTGAATACGAATTCGATACCTTCAGGGTCGAGATCGAAGAATGTCTTGATATCCTTTGTTGCTTCGGGATCGAGATCCTCGGGGAACTGATATTCCTTTGTGGTTGTGCCCTTGGGATTGTTACCGCCTGCACCGTTAAGAAGGATGTCGCATCCGCCGTATGTTTCGTCAACAATCCTCTTTGCCTCTACAAGGCTGTCCTTTTCAAGTACATTAGTCTTAATGGCAATAGCCTTACCGCCATCGGCAACAATCTCATCTGCGGCCTTCTGAGCCGCTTCGATATTAAGGTCAAGAACGCATACGTTAGCACCGCAAGCAGCGATTGTCTTGGCAAAGCCTGCGCAAAGCACGCCACCGCCACCTGTAACGACCGCTGTCTTACCTGCAAGGTCAATTGTAAAAGGGAGTTTTTTCATTTTGAATTCCTTTCAGTTTAAAATTAAGGGCGAACATAGTCCGCCCCGAAAATTCTGATTACCAGCCGAGAGTCTTGAGGTATTCTCTGCTCATCTTAGCACATTCGAGTGCGGGAGTATCATACCACTGGTCCTGCTCAACTACTACATAGGATGCGCCTGCGGCAACTGCAGCCTCAAGAATTGAGGGGAAGTCCTGCTTACCGTAGCCTACGGGTCTGAACTTAAATGTATTCTTTACTTCTTCCTTCTTTTCGGACTTGATACCGATAAGCTCGTACATCTGAGCAGACTTGGAGCCTTCAAAGTCCTTGAGATGAACTACAGGAGCTCTGCCTGTATACTTCTTAACATATTCAGCAGGGTTTTCACCGCCAACATTTACCCAGCAGGTATCGAGCTCTGTCTGAAGATTTTCGATAGCTGTATTGTTGTACATATAATCAAGACCGTAAGAGCCATCGGGCATCTTAATGAATTCAAAGTCATGGTTGTGATAAAGAAGTGTAATACCCTTAGCGCGAGCCATCTTACCAACGTTTTCCATCTTAGCAAGAATCTGATCGAAGTTTTCATCACCGGGACGGAGACCTTCTGCGAGATAAGGAACAACAACATACTTACAGCCGATTGTAACATAGTCGTCAAGAACCTTTTCAACATCGCCGTCACCCATAAGCTCAGCAACATGAGCGGAATGGCAAGGAAGACCTACCTTATCGAGGATAGCCTTAACTTCAACAGCAGGAATACCGTAAAGACCTGCAAGCTCTACGAAATCATAGCCGAGCTCCTTAACCTTTTTCATTGTGCCTTCAAAATCCTTGGAAGCTTCTTCTCTGAGAGAATAAACCTGAATACCAACGGGAAGAGTTTTCATAATATATACCTCCATTGCCTTGCGGCATTTTATATTTGTTGTCTTGAAGTGTGACAACTTACATTATAATTATATCATCATTAAAGATTTATTTCAAGTGTTTATTTTGTTAATTTTTACATAAATCTATATAAATTTAAAGAAAAAGTCCCGGAGTTTCCTCCGGGACCATAACTACTAAATTAGTGGTAGTATGTGATAAGGTGCGGGAATGCAGCTTCCATAATTTCGTAGTAGTACCACTTAGCTGCGTCGAGATCTTCGAAGGGAACGCCCTTTTCAGCTACATATGCATCGATTGCTGTAGGAGTAGGAATTCTGTCGGATGCTCTGTTGAGAATCTTAACAGCTTCTGCTCTTGTGATGGAGTTAGCGGGTCTGAATTCACCGTTTTCGTAACCGTTGATAAGACCTGCTGCCTTACATGCACCGATGTAAGCAACTGCCCAGTGAGACTTGTCTACGTCTGTGAAGAGTGCATCTTCATTGAATTCAATGCCGAGGAATCTCTGCATAATTGTAGCAAATTCTGCTCTTGTGATGTTGCTGGAGGGATGGAATGTGTTATCTTCATAGCCTGTTACGATGTTGCTTTCGTAAACGTAAGCGATGTAGTTAGCAGCCCAGTGATCAGCGGGAACGTCTGTGAAGTTAGCTGTGTATGTCTTGTTGCTGTCGAATGTCTTGGAAGCTCTTGCAATGATTGTAGCAGCTTCAGCTCTTGTGAGGAAGTTATCAGCTCTTACTTCACCGCCGGGATAACCGAGAATGAAGGGTCTGTGTGTATCCTCTTCTCTTTCAACATAGATAGCCTTGAATGCGATATCCTTTGTGATCTTGTAAACTTCAACACTGATAAGTGTTACACCGTCAACGGACCAGCCTGCGAATACCTTTCCTTCGGGAGCGATAACTGCGGGAGAACCGCTTACATAGCCGTTACGAGCTACTGTGTACTTGAACTTCTGACCTTCGGGAATTGTACCTTCACCTGCAACGTAAGTAACTGTGAATGTCATAGAAGCACCGTCGCCGGAGGAAGTACCGCTATTGCCGCCGGTAGTTGTTGTTGTCTTTTCCATCTTAACGGGAATATCGATAGCCTTAAGAGCGTCGCCGTTTTCATCCTTAGGAGTGATTGTGATTACATACTCTTCGCCCTTTTCAAGACCTTCGTCCTTAGTAAGCTTTATTTCGTTTCCTTCTACAGTTTCTGTATAGATAACATTTCCGTCTTCATCTGTAACTGTAACTTCAAATTTATCAGCGAGATCGTTTTCATCCCACTTAACTGTAACGCTTGTAGTTGTTGTTGTAACTGTAGGCTCATTTACAAATGCAACAGATGTCTTTACATTCTTGTCTGCAACTTCGTAAATATCATAATCTTCTGTTACAACCTCATAAAGGCTCTTCCAGCCGGCAAGATCTTCAACGATTTCATCATCAGCGAGCTTTATAAGCTTGCCCTTGATCTTGTTAAGTGCTGTCTTGGGGTTTTCTTCAGCTGCATACTCTTCTGTAAGCTTGAAGTTAACGGTAGCAACAAGCTTTGCTTCGTCAGCGGAATCAATAAACTTATCGCCGTTAACAGCCCATGCAAAAAGAACTGTACCGTTTTCGATATCAATAAGATCAGCGGCAAAGTTTGTTTCTTCTGTTGTCATAACAGTGTAATCATCGTTAGATTCACCGATAACAGCGTCAGCAACGAATTCGATCTCGGGATTGTAAGCTTCGCCTTCAGCGTTTACAAGCACCAAAGCTTCTTCGTTGTAATCAAAGCCGAAACGACCGATACCGTATGTACCACCGGAAACGGAAATTTCAGCGGTTGCTGTTTCATTCCATACGTCGTACTTAAAATCAACCTGGTACTTAGGTGTGATTTTAGCTGCATTTGCGGTGAAAGCTGCAGATGATGCAAGCATTACACCGGAAAGAATTAAGGAAAGTAATCTCTTTGTGTTCTTCACTTTCTTTTCCTCCGAAATATTATTTTTTATTTTGGGGATACTTTTCCCCTATACATAATAGTATTTTACAACATTTTTTGATTATTGTCAAGTGTTTTTTTGATTATTTTGAGGGAAACATAAAATTATTTTGATTTTTTTTGATTATTTATCCAAAACAATGAACTATTTGTAATATAACATCCTTTTTTATACTTAGTTTAAAATATTTCACATCTCATTTATTGACTTTCCGATAAATAAGTAATATAATATATAGAAATAATTATACGGTGATACTATGTTTAATTTTTTAATAAGGCTATTTATCAAAAATCACAACAACATTTCCTCCCCTGCCGTCCGCGAATCCTACGGTACTTTCGCCGGGGTTTTCGGAATTATTACAAATTTAATACTATTTTTACTTAAGCTTTCCATCGGCGTGCTGTCCGGCAGTATTTCAATTATTGCGGACTCTGTAAACAATCTAGCAGATTCGGGCTCGTCCATTCTTACAATAATAGGCTTCAAGCTTTCATCAAAGCCCGCCGACGCAGACCACCCTTACGGGCACGAAAGAATGGAATATCTGACGGGACTCGGAATATCCGTGCTTATTCTTTTTATCGGATTCGAGCTTCTGACAAGCTCCGCACAAAAGCTTTTTTCTCCCGAGCTTCCCAATTTCCAGCCGATTACATTCATTATTCTGGTAATATCTATTTTCGGAAAGCTTTACCAGGGACTTTTTTACAGAAGAATCGGAAGGCTTATTAAATCCGAAACCCTGATTGCGGCATTCACCGACAGCTTTAACGATGTCATTTCGACAACGGCTGTTCTGATTTCAACGGTTATCTCCTTTTTCAGCGGAATTGTACTTGACGGCTTTATCGGAATTGCTGTATCGCTATTCATTATGTATTCAGGAGTCAAGCTTGTAATCGAAACGGCTAATCCTCTTATCGGTACTGTACCGAGCAAGGAAACCATCGACAGCATTTCCGAAGCAATAATGAATTACGATGAAATTCTTGGCATACACGACCTTGTAATTCATTCATATGGTGCAAACAAATGCTTTGCTACGGTCCACGCAGAGGTAGATGCCAATGCGGATGTTTTGAAAACACACGACATAATTGATAACATAGAACGGGATTTTGCAAAAAATCTCGGTATAAATCTTGTTATTCATATGGACCCTATAGTTACGGACAGTCCCGAGGTTGATGAGGCTCGTTCTGTAATAAAGGAAATTATACGAAATATTTCGGACGAGATTTCTATGCACGATTTCAGAATTGTTGTCGGTGACACGCATACCAATCTGATATTTGACGTTTGCATTCCCTTTGAATTCAAATACAGCGAAGAAGAAATCAAATCTGTTATTGACGCAGAAACAAAGAAGCTACACCCCAACTGGTTTACGGTAATCACGGTTGACAGAGATTTCAACAGAAGCGGTAACTGAGTGATACCCGATTTAAGAAAGGAATTCAAAATGCTATTTTCCATTTTCAACAGCTTCGGCGAAAATCCTACATTGGCGCTGATAACGCTGATACTGATGATTCCCGCGCTTCTGATAGCACTCACGGTACACGAATACGCACACGGCAAGATGGCTTTTATACTCGGTGACAAAACAGCTATGATGATGGGAAGGCTCAGTCTTAATCCCTTGCACCATCTTGACCCATTCGGTGCTCTTATGCTCCTGCTTTTCGGCTTCGGCTTTGCAAAGCCCGTACCCGTCAATATGAGAAACGTCACAAGGGTTAATTACAAGCTCGGAACGTTCCTTATATCAATTGCGGGTGTGCTTGCAAATTTCATTCTTGCCTTTATCGGAGTATTCGGAGTTCTTGTTACCGAGACGGTTACTCTCAACAAATACGGAATTTCCGCGTCCTTCCTTGCGGCATACGGAATTACCGAGGTTTCCCCTATTGCAATTGCCTGCTATATTTTCTTTACCTACTTCGCACTACTGAATATTGGTCTCGGAGTGTTCAATCTGATTCCGATTCCTCCGCTTGACGGATCGAGAATTCTCACGATATTCCTTCCCGCCAAAGCTCAGGTGTGGTTCTACAAGAACGAGCATCTTATAAGCATTGTAATTCTTGTTCTGTTTATTACAAATATTCTTGATAAGCCTCTCATCGCAATAAGAAGCGCTATTTACAACGGAATGGAATATTTAATATCCCTGCTCCCGTTTATACTATAAAAATATTAAGGAAACTGAAATGCCGAAAGAAAACAATATTACAGCAGCAGAAATTGAAACCCTGAGTATACTTGAAGAGAACGAGGGTCTTACGTTTTCCCTTGAAGAAGTATTCGAAGGTCCTCTTGACCTGCTTCTTGCACTCATTGCAAAAAACAAAGTAAGCATCTACGACATTCCCATTCAGCTGATATTTGAGCAGTATATGGATTATATAGCTCAGATGGAAATGTTCAATATGGAGGTTGCCTCCTCTTTTATAGTTATGGCGGCACAGCTTATGGTAATCAAATCCAGAATGCTTTTGCCACCTAAAGAAGATGACGAGGAAGACCCGAGACAGGAGCTTGTTGATATGCTTCTTGAATATCAGAAGGCAAAGGAAACCGCAAGCGAGCTTCACGACAGAGAGCTTACCTATATGGGCAGATTCGAAAAGCCTCCGGAAAAGATTGAATCCGAGCCCGAGTACAGTCTGTTACACGATATTCAGCTATTAAAGGATGCTTTCGTGCGTGCATACTCGAGAAAATTCGCATCCGAGGAGCTGGCTCCCATTGAAGAGCCTATAGACGAGCTTATCACTGCAACAAGGCAGATAAGCGTAACAGAAAAAATCAATTCGGTGGTGAGTGTTCTTAAGACAGTTAAAAGAACAACTCTCGGAAGTGTATTTCTCAACTCCGAAACCAAGCACGAGCTTGTTGCAACCTTCCTTGCTCTGCTTGAGCTTATAAAGGGTCGAAGAGTTACTGTTATTTACCTTAAAGAGGAAGACTACGCCGACTGTGACATCCAGTACAACGAGGATGCAGAGGACAGTCCTCTTGAAATCACAACAGACGACATAATTCCCGAATTTATCTGAAGCGAAAGGAACATATAAATGGACGAACATATCATTAGGACCGACGGCGTACAGCTTGACCTCGCCTTCGACCTTGAGTATCTTGTCGTAGCGGCAGAGGCGGCACTGTTTGCAGTCGGAAGTGCTATTGCTCACGATAAGCTTGCCGAGGCAATAGATACGAGAGTTGAATATATTCCGATTATTCTCGAGGAGCTTAAAAACCGATACAAAAAACGCGATACAGCTATTGAAGTGGTAATCATGAAAAACTACTCCGAGCTTTGCACAAAGAGTATGTACGGTGATATAGTAAGAAAAGCTCTTGAAATCAGAAAAAATCAGCCCTTATCCAAGGCCGCACTTGAGGTGCTTGCGGTTATTGCATATAATCAGCCGACAACAAGAGCATTTGTTGAAAAGGTGCGAGGCGTTGAATCTCCCTCTGTTGTTGCAACCCTTGCGGAAAAGGGACTTATAGAAGAATGCGGACGACTTGACACACCGGGACGACCTGTTCTTTATGCGACGACTCCCGTATTCCTCCGTACATTCGGGCTTTCAAGCATTGAGGAGCTCGGACCTGCTCCGCAGATAGACGGAGTTGATACAATAAGCGGCAGAGCCGACGAGCTGTTACTTTTACAGCAGAATTCATACCACGAGGATCAGCTTACCTTTGACGAAAATGCGTTCATGGTAACCGTATCCCCCGACGAGGAAATAACAGACGAAGGAAATATTGTTACATCCGATGATGCCGACGAGCTTGTAAACGATGATATTTTTGATTTACAGAATCTCGCCGAGCAAAACGATGAAGAATAAAATTTATTAAATAAAAGGACGGTAGAAAAATGAAGGTATTTTTATCATGTGACCACGCAGGCATTGAGCTCAAGAACGAAATTTGCGAGTACGTTGCTTCCAAGGAAGGCTTTGAAGCGGTAAACCTCGGAATCGAGCTCGGAGAAAAGATTGACTATCCCGTAGCTGCGGAAAATCTCTGCAAGAAGGTGCTTGAGGAAAACGCACTTGGTATTCTCATTTGCGGAACGGGTATCGGAATGTCAATGTCCGCAAACAAGGTTAACGGAATAAGAGCGGCGGCTGTCAGTGAGCCTTACAGTGCAAAGCTTACAAGAACACACAATGACGCAAATGTGCTCTGTATGGGTGCAAGAGTTGTAGGTCCCGAGCTTGCTAAAATGATTGTAGACAACTTCCTCGAAGCAGAATTCGAAGGTGGAAGACACAAGACAAGAGTTGACCTTATGACAGACATCGAAAACAGAAACAAGTAAACAAAAAAATCGGGAGAGCTTAATGCTCTCCCTTTTATCTTTTATATCAGCCGTTATCGGACACTTTATCGTATTTACCGAAGTTTTCCTTGATAACATCAAGCGCGGGAATCTTTCTGAAGCCCTGTCCGATATTTACACCGTTCTTGTCAAGTGTTCTCTGAAGAAGTCCGACATCTAGCTTTCTTACGGTTGTGCCTGTCTTCACGGCAAGGGCGGCGGCTGTACCTGCGGATTCACCGAGTGTCATACAGCACATAATAAGTCTTGTACCCGACTGTCCCGCAACGTCAGCGGAAATATTTCTGCCCGCCGCAAGAACGTTTTCAAGTCTTATTGGTACAAGGCATCTGTAAGGAATATCGTAGCAGTATTCACCGTTGGGAACAAGCTCAACCATATTTACTCTTGGAAGTCCGTCCTCGGGAGGAAGCTGTGTTCCCCATCCTGCTCTGTTTGCGATATATGCTTCTCTGCCGTCGGGAAGAGTACCCTTGAACCACTTCATATTACCGGGTGCTGTAAATCCGTGGAGGTCGAAGCCGTGCTGGCTGATTGCGATAACATCATCGTACTTTCTTGCGTATGCGATATCCATACCTGTGAAAATGTGCTCACCGATGATTCTTCTGCTTTCTCTTACGCCGAGAAGTGAGCCTGTCTGTGTGAGGTAGCAATTTTCAAAGCCGGGAACGTATTTTCTGATGAAGTCGGTAAGTACGGCTACCTGCTCTCTGCCCTCTATATACATTCTTGTAAGGTCTGCGTTATCTGTGGGGAAGCAATTTCTTGAATGTGCAAAGCAGATGCTTACCTCATCCTTACAGCAATGCTCGGGTCTGCCCGGGATATGTGTCATCCAGTTAAGATGGTTGTCAATCGGGAATTCGAGTGTGCCCTCCTCAAGTGCCTTTGCGATAAACTTCACCCACTTGGGGTCTGTCTTTTTAAGCTCGCTGTCCTTATATTTGTCAAAGTCAACACCGCCGAGAATAAATTCAAGGGATGTACCCATCGACATACCGTCCTCGGGTCTGCCGGTTTCAGTTTCACCGCCTGCGAAGTAAACAAGGTCGGAGTCTCCTGTGGCGTCAACAAATGCCTTGCCGAGGATCGCCTGCTTGCCCTTCTTTGTGTGTACAATGATACCCTTTACCTCGTTACCTGATACAATGGTGTCGATAAGAGGAGTAACCAGAAGCACATCAACGCCGTATTCCTTAATCATTCTGTCGAAAAGAAGCTTGTGCTTTTCGGGGTCGGAGTTGATATTGCGAAGTCCGTCCATTGCGGTAAGTCTGTCGGCAAATTCCTTGCCCACACCGCTTACAAAGTCAAGAGGGATATTGACAAGTCCCATAGTAACAAGACCGCCGAGTGCGGATGTGTTTTCTATAATAATTGTCTTAGCTCCGTTTTTAGCGGCACCGAGAGCGGCACCTACGCCTGCCATACCACCGCCTGCGACAACAACGTCATACTCGCCGTATACGGGAATTACTTCGTCGCCTCTGATGATATTACCGTTTACAAGATTGTAGTTTGTCATAATAATTTCCTTTCTTTATTTATCCTCAACTTCTATTTTTATAATTGCCTCGGGCTGACATCCGTTATAGCACTTTCCGCATCCGATGCACTTATCCTGATCAATCACGGTGGATACGTCCTCTATAATGCTGATAGCCTTTACGGGGCACTGATAAACGCACATAAGGCACAATACACAGCCGCCCTCAACTTTATATACTGTTTTCATATAAATCTCCTTTCGATTGCTCTGAGGCTATTATACTCCAAAAAATTCAATCCGTAAATGCACTTCACTGTCATTAGTTTGCACAATACTCTTATTTTCACTTGACAAACAGCCTTTTTACTATTATAATAATACACAATAATATCAAAAAGGAGTTACTCTGATGAAGATTGTACCGCTGAGCAAACTTCAGGAAATCGATTTTGCCTTTTCGGATATTTCCGTGACATACAGAAGTCCACAATGGAATACAATGGGAAGTCTATCGGGAAGCGGAAGAACGGTAAACGGCTTTTTACTTGTTGACAAAGGGCACTGTCATTATGACTGGGTCGGTGGAAATACGGATTTGTCCCACGGGGGACTTATATATCTTGCAAAGGAATCCAACAAGGTTATAACCGTAACGGAAAGACCCTTTTCATACTATAACATAAATTTCACCTTAACCGACACCGCCGACGGAGAGCAGATTATTTTTGATACCAATCCCCTTTTGATATCTCACTCCGTTTCAAAAAATATATTTGATATATGCAACAGCATGATTTCCACAACAATGACCAAAAGCGGAATATTTAAAAGCACATCTTATCTTTGCGAGCTGTTTGATATTATTATAAAATTTTACACCGACAAGCCGAAAACAAAAATTTCACCCGCTATAGAATATATACACAGTAATTACACGGAAACAATAGATATCCCCTATCTGTCAAATCTATGCTATTTAAGTCAGTCGCAATTTTTCCGTGCGTTTAAAAATCAGACAGGGCTTACACCGTTGCAGTATCAGAACAATCTTCGGCTTGAGCGGGCGAAGGCTCTGCTTTCCGATAATGAGTGCTCTATAGGTGAGGTTTCCGAGATACTCGGCTTTGAATCCATTTATTATTTCAGCAGATTCTTCAAAAAGCATACGGGTATTCCCCCTTCGGAATATCAGCCGTAAAAAACAAGAGACAAGTTACGTTTGTAGCCTGTCTCTTTCTTTTATTCAGTTACCGAGCTCGGTATTTGCCTCTTCCCATGCCTCGTATACCTTTTCAAGCTCCTCGTTTAATTTGGTGCTTTCCTCGTAAAGAGCCGCGGTTTTTAGATAGTCGGTTGCGAATTCCTGCATTTCCTTTTCTATTTCCTGCTGTCTCTTTTCTATTTCGGAAATGCGTTTTTCACTGTCGGCGAGCTTCTTTTCGAATTTTCTGCGTCTGCTCTTTTCTTCCTTATTCTTAAGGTAGTCTTCCTTTGAGCCGGACTGAACACTTGCACCTGTGTCGGCTGTATCAACAGATTCTCCGAGTCCCATTCTGCGCTTGTAGTCCTCGTAATCCTCGTAAGTACCCTTGTAATCGGTATGACCGTCGGGACGCATATCAAGAATTCTTGTTGCAAGCTTTGAAAGGAAATATCTGTCGTGAGATACCGCCATAACAGTACCGTCATAATTGAGTATAGCATCCTCAAGAACCTCTCTTGACGAAGCATCAAGGTGGTTTGTGGGCTCGTCAAGAATGAGAAGATTCAAGTCCTCAAGCATAAGCTTTGCAAAGGTAAGCCTTGCCTTTTCACCGCCGGAAAGAACCTCGACCTTTTTGAATACATCCTCAGCCTTAAAGAGAAATCTTGCAAGAACTCCTCTGATTTCGCCCTGCTTCTTATCGGGGTAGTTATTCCAGAGCTCGTCGAGAACCGTATTATTGGGATTGAGTCCCTGATGCTCCTGGTCGTAGTATCCGATTTTGATGCCCTTTACATATTCAAAGCTTCCCTTATCGGGAGCCATTCTTCCGCTGAGAATTTTAAGTAACGTGGATTTTCCCACACCGTTGGGCCCTACAAAGAACATTCTGTCCTGTCCGTGAAGAAGGAAGGAAAGATTTTCAAAAAGCACCTTACCGGGGAATGCCTTGGAAAGCCCCTTAACATCAAGCATTCGCTCTGACATAAGCAGACTTTTTCCCGATGAGAAGTTGAAGGAAACTCTGTCGGGCAGATTCTTCGGTTTGTCTATTTTCTCCATTCTGTCGATTGCCTTCATTCGGCTTTCGGCGGCGATGATATTTCGTTCTCTGTTCCAGCGGCGCTGATTTTCGATAAATGCCTCAAGGCGCTCTATTTCCTTTTTCTGATTCAGATAATGCTTTTCGTCGTTCTTTCTGTCCTCTTCCTTGCGCTTTACAAAGCCTGTATATGAGCAATTATAAAGCTTTACATCCTGATTTTCAACCTCAAGAGTATGTGTTGTTACCTTATCAAGGAAGTATCTGTCGTGGGAGATAACGATAAGAGTTTTCTTGTATGATGCAAGATAGCCTTCGAGCCATTTACAGCTTTCGATATCAAGATGGTTTGTAGGCTCGTCGAGCATAAGGATATCCGGCTCACCGAGAAGTGTTCTTGCGAGGGCAACTCTTGTTTTCTGTCCGCCCGAAAGTGCGCTGATGGGAAGCATCTGCTTTTCCGGCGGGAAGCCGAGAGATGTGAGCATACTTTTGATTCTGCTCTTGTATTCGTAGCCGCCGTTTTTACGGAAGCTTTCCTCAAGCATAGTATATTCCTTAACATACATCATATGCTCGTCTTCGGGGCAGTTATCGTTCATCTTCTTCTGAAGGAAGGAAAGGCGTTCCTCCCATTCGCAGAGCTTATCGAAGGCTCCGAGCATTTCGTCGAAGAGAATTTTCTCCGATTCAAAGCCCGCATTCTGTTCAAGGTAGCTTACTCTTTTATCTTTGCCGAAGAATATATTACCGTCCTCGGCTCTGTTTATTCCGCATATTGTTTTCAGAAGCAGCGATTTGCCCGCACCGTTAACACCTACAACGCCCAGTCTTGTTCCTTCATTTATGCTGAAGGAGACCTTGTCAAGTATTACATCAGTGCCGAAGGCAACCGTTACATCGGATAAGCTGAGTGCAATCAAAATTTTATCCTTTCTATTTACCGTTAAAGGTAAAAGCCGTATTTATAATTCAAGTATTTTCTTAAGATACTGACCCGTGTAAGATTCCTCACACATGGCAACCTCCTCGGGAGTACCGCATGCAACAACCGTACCGCCCTTATCTCCGCCCTCGGGACCCATATCAATTATATGGTCTGCGGTTTTGATAAGGTCAAGGTTGTGCTCTATGACAATTACGGTATTACCCGCATCGACAAGCTTCTGAAGCACCTCGGAAAGCATCTTTACGTCCTCAGAATGAAGTCCCGTTGTAGGCTCATCAAGAATGTAAACCGTTTTGCCCGTGCTCCTCTTTGCAAGCTCTGTTGCGAGCTTAACACGCTGTGCTTCACCGCCCGAAAGAGTTGTGGAGGACTGACCGATTTTGATATATCCGAGACCAACCTCGGAAAGTGTTGCAAGCTTGCGCTTTAAAGAAGGAAGATTCTCAAAGAATTTCAGCCCCTCGTCGACTGTCATATCAAGAACATCGAAAATGTTTTTACCCTTGTATTTTACCTCAAGAGTTTCTCTGTTATATCTCTTGCCCTTACATACATCACAGGTAACATATACATCGGGAAGGAAGTTCATTTCTATCTTTATAGAGCCGTCGCCCTCGCAGGCTTCACAGCGGCCGCCCTTGAGATTAAAGGAGAATCTGTCCTGCTTGAAGCCTCTGATTTTGGCATCGTTTGTTGATGCAAACAAGGCTCTGATGTCGGTAAACAGCCCCGTATAAGTTGCAGGATTCGATCTCGGAGTTCTGCCAATCGGTGACTGGTCGATTGATATTACCTTATCAAGATTTTCTATTCCGAGAATGTCCTTATGCTTCCCCGAAACAGTATTTGCGCGGTTAAGCTTCTTTGAAAGAACAGAAAGAAGGACACCGTTAACAAGGGAGCTTTTACCCGATCCTGAAACGCCCGTAACGCAAACAAGCTTTCCGAGAGGAAATTCCACATCTACGTTTTTAAGGTTGTTTTCGTATGCACCGATAACCTTTATGCTCTTGCCGTTTCCTTCTCTTCTGACAGCGGGAACCTCGATTTTTCTTCTGCCCGAGAGGTAATCACCCGTAATCGAGCCCTTGCATTTCATAATCTTATCAAGTGTACCCTGGAACACAACATTACCGCCGTTCACACCCGCACCGGGACCGATATCAACTATATAATCGGCTTCACGCATTGTTTCCTCGTCGTGCTCGACTACAATAAGTGTATTGCCGAGGTCACGGAGCTTTTTGAGTGTTTCGATAAGCTTGTGGTTATCCCTCTGATGAAGTCCAATACTCGGCTCGTCAAGGATGTAAAGCACACCCATAAGAGAAGAGCCTATCTGTGTTGCAAGTCTTATTCTCTGGCTTTCACCACCCGAGAGAGTACCTGCTTTTCTTGAAAGCGTAAGATATTCAAGACCTACGTTATTAAGGAATCCGAGACGCACCTTGATTTCCTTGAGAATTTCCTTTGCAATAGCATTTTCCTTTTCGGTAAGCTCAAGATTTTCAAAGAACTCAAGCGAAGCCGTAACGGGCAAATCACAAACCTCAGCGATATTCTTACCGCCAACAGTTACGGAAAGTGCCTCAACCTTTAATCTCTTGCCGTTACAATGCTCGCAGGGGATAATTTCCATAAAGCTTTCGTAATACTCACGCTGATCGGGTGAATTGATGCACATTTTATATCTGCGGTCAATTTCGTTGATGATTCCCGTGAAGCCAGCATTGTAAACATAGCCGTCAAATGTTACACCGAATTTCTTTTTGTCGGGATTACCGTAGAAAAGCATATTTCTTGCATTTTCAGACATCTCACACAAGGGTGTGTCAATGGTACAACCGTAAGGCTCAAGGAATACGTTGATTTTATTTCCGCTCCAGTTTGAGTCGTTGATTGTTTTAAAGCCGTTGCAGACACAGGCTCCCTTGCTTAGAGAAAGGGACATATCGGGGAAAAGCTTTTCAGGTGACAACACCTTAGTTTCACCAAGTCCGTCACATTCGGGACAAGCTCCGAAGGGACTGTTGAAGGAGAACATTCTCGGTGCAAGCTCGCCGAGGCTTATACCGTGCTCGTCGCAGGCATAATTCATTGAGAATTTTCTTTCCTTGGGTAAATCCTCGGGTGCATCGACAAGTGCTATTGTGATATGACCCTCGGACATTTTTGCGGCATATTCAACAGAATCGGTAAGTCTTGTTGTGATGCCGTCCTTCATTACAAGTCGGTCTACGATAATGTCTATATTGTGCTTTTTGTTTTTGTCAAGTGCTATTTCTTCGCCAAGGGTAAGAACATCACCGTCAACACGGACTCTTGTAAAGCCGTTCTTCTGAGCATCGGCAAACACCTTTTCATGAAGACCCTTCTTGCCGTTTACAACGGGAGAAAGAATCATAAACTTTGTACCATTGGGAAGTGTAAGAATCTGGTCTATTATCTGGTCGATTGTCTGAGGTGTAATAACCTTACCGCAGACGGGACAATGAGGAATACCGATTCTCGCATAAAGAAGTCGGAGGTAGTCGTATATTTCCGTAACCGTTCCGACAGTTGAACGGGGATTTCCCGATGTTGTCTTCTGATTTATGGAAATTGCGGGTGAAAGACCTTCTATCATATCGACATCCGGCTTATCAAGCTGTCCGAGAAACATTCTCGCATAGGACGAGAGTGATTCTACGAATCTTCTGTGTCCCTCTGCATATATAGTATCAAATGCAAGAGAGGATTTTCCCGAGCCCGAAAGACCCGTAAATACAACAAGCTTATCTCTCGGAATGGTTACATCCACATTCTTAAGGTTATGAACTCTTGCACCCTTTATAATCAAATCTTTTGATGCCATTTGTACCTCTGTAATCAAGCATTGTAAAGGCTGTAATACAAGCCCTTCTTTTCAATGAGCTCCTCGTGATTGCCTCTTTCCTCTATGCCCTTTTCGGTAAGGACGAGAATCACATCGGAGTTCTTTATGGTTGTAAGTCTGTGAGCAATTGTGAGCACGGTTCTTCCCTTGGAAAGCTTCGCAAGAGAATCCTGAACAATTCTTTCGCTTTCGTTGTCAAGAGCACTTGTTGCTTCGTCAAGAATAAGTATGGGAGGATTCTTGAGGAAAACTCTTGCAATACTGATTCTCTGCTTCTGACCTCCCGAAAGCTTGACACCGCGTTCACCAACATATGTGTCGTAGCCGTTGGGAAGCGACATAATAAAGTCATGTGCGCCCGCCATTTTCGCGGCTTCCTCGGCATCTTCTCTTGATGCACCGGGCTTGCCGTAAAGAATGTTATCTATTACAGTTCCCGAGAAAAGGTAAACATCCTGCTGAACGATACCGATATTCTCACGGAGCTTTTTCATCTGCATATCGTTTACGTTTATTCCGTCAACGGACACAACTCCGTTTTCAACCTCATAGAATCTCGGAATAAGATTACAGATTGTAGTCTTACCGCCACCCGAGGGACCTACGAGTGCAACGCTCTGACCTTCCTTTATGTCTATGTTTATATCCTGAAGAACATATTCATTTTCCTCGGAGTATCTGAAGGTAACATTATCGAATTTTATGTTGCCCTTGAGCTTACCGGGATCGATTGCGTTTTCCTTGTCAACGATATCCGGCTCTGTGTCCATAACCTCAACGAAACGCTCAATACCCGTAAGACCGTTTTCAAACTGCTCCATAAAGTTGATTATTACCTTTACGGATGTAAGAAGAGTTGTAACATAAAGAATATATGCAACAAAGTCCTGAGGCTGAATAGCACCGTTTCTCATAAAGAGGCCGCCGATAACGACAACCACGATATAAAGTAAACCGTCAAAAAATCTTGTTGTACACTGGAATAGTGCCATGTACTTATATGACTCGTCCTTAAGCTCTACAAGTCTCTGATTATCCTTTTCAAACTTCTCAATTTCAATATCCTCATTGGCAAAGGATTTTACAACTCTGATTCCGAGGAGTGAATCCTCAACACAGGCGTTTATCTCACCTATCTGAGTTCTTCTTTCCTTGAAGCATTTACGCATGGGGCGTCTGAAATGGAGACTGCACACAATCATAATCGGCAATATTGCAAAAACAATCAGAGTAAGCGGAATATTGATAAACAGAAGAATGATAAATGAAACTATAATCTTAATTCCGACAATGAATATTTCCTCGGGACAATGATGCGAAAATTCGGTAACATCAAAAAGATCACTTGTAATTCTTGACATTAGCGAGCCGATTTTCGTATTCTGATAATAGGAGAAGGACAGCTTTTCGAGATGACGGAACAAATCGCTTCTCATATCTGTTTCCATACGGGTGCCCATAACATGTCCCTGGTATGCCATATAGAAGTTTGCGAGGGTATCTATAATACGGAGTGCCATATATCCGATACCTACGGAAAGAATGAGTCTTACGGTAAGATCAACGGGCGAATCTGTTGCAGTCCCCGTGATATGTCTTGCAATCATGGGAAGCAAAAGCTCACAGATTGTGGTTACACTTGCGCAGATAAGGTCAAATATCATTATTTTTCTGTACTTTGCATAGTATGGGAGAAATCTCTTTAAAATATGTCTGTTTTTCATCTTCACCCTTCTTTCGCATAAAATATCATTTTATTATAACATAACAAAACGGAAATTTCAAGACATACGCAAATATATAAGGCGAATTTTGTTGAATTTACATTTGTGCAAAAATTAGGGACAAATTTATCTTGACAATTCTGCAAGCATTCTGTATTATTAAAATAATGAAATAATAAGGAGAATTATATAATGTACAATGTTTACATACCGACCGTAGTCACCGCTCCCTCATACAACAGAGAAAATATTCTTTCCGAGCTTAAAAGAGCCGAAGCAACAAGAGTTTTTCTTGCAATAGGATGCCTTGATTTCGGCACGAAAGCAAATAAGACATATATAGAAATTTTGAAAAGAGATATCCCCTACTTCAAGGAAAACGGATTCGAAGTCGGCGTATGGCTCTGGGGGACAATGCTAAAAGGTAACCATCCTTTTACACATGTTACATCCCCCGACGGACACAAGGTTGACCTCCACGCCTGCCCCTCCGATAAGGCATTCAGAGATTATATGGGTAGCTTTATGTCCGAGGTTGCATCCCTTTCCCCGGACCTCATTATGTTTGACGATGATATGAGATACGGTAATCTTCACGGCTCTGTCGGATGCTACTGTGAAAATCATCTCAAAATGATGTCTGAAAAGCTTTCGGAGGAAATACACATCGAGGGTCTTTATGATAAAATGTTCAGCGGGAAGCCCAACAAATACAGAAGTGCGTTTATAAAATCACTCGGTGAGTCCTTCGAAAATTACTGCAAGGAAATGCGAATGGCTGTGGACAGAGTAAATCCCGAAGTTCGTCTCGGCTTCTGTGCCTGCATATCAAACTACGATGCAGACGGTACCGATGCATTCAGAATGGCAAAGATTCTTGCGGGTAACACCAAGCCCTTCCTTCGGCTTATTGGTGCACCCTATTGGGGAGCATTGCGAAACTGGTCACACAGGCTTTCGGATGTTATCGAATTCGAAAGAGCGGAAAGAAGCTGGTACAAGGGCAACGACATTGAAATTTTCTCCGAGGGTGACTGTTATCCGAGACCGAGATACAAGGTGCCGTCCACATTTGTTGAAATATTTGATACCGCACTTCGTGTCAGCGGTAAAATGGACGGTATTCTAAAATATATGGTGGATTACAGATCGTCAACCTCATATGAAAGAGAATATATCACAAGACACAATGCGAATAAGGGTCTTTACAAGGATATTGACCGGATTTTCGGTGACAAGGCTTCCGTCGGAATAAGAGTCTACGAATCCATGAAAAAGCTTGAGAATTTCGATTTCACACACAGAAAGCACAACAGAGGTACAATTTCCGACTTACCGTTCTCAAGAGCCTTCAGAATCACATCGGAAAACTCTTTGCCCACGGTATATGAGGGCTCGGGATTATGCGGTCTTTCCTTCGGTGAAAATATCCGTTCATTCCTTGATGATAAAGCCATATTTGAAAAGCCGTTGATTATCGACCTTCCCGCCGCAAGAATTCTTACGGAAAACGGAATTGACGTCGGCATCGAAAGCTTTGGCAATGAGGCTTCGACAGCTCTTGAGCATTTTTACGATAACGACGAATATGTGGGAGCCTTCCCCATTATAACAGAGGTAAAGCTTAAAGAAAATGCCAAGGTAAGAAGCGGATTCCTTATTGGGGATAAAAAGGAAATACCTGCTTCATTCACATACGAAAATGCGGACGGAGCCAAGTTCCTTGTATACACCTTTGACGGTCAGCTTTCCGGCGAGGAGATTATAAGAAACTACGAGAGACCCAAGCAGATATTCAAGGTTATGAAGGAATTCGGCATTGACTTCCCCGTCAGAATTGATGATTGTCCCGATCTTTACATTCAGGTCAAGCAGGACGAAAACGGCAATACCGCGGTAGGTCTGTGGAATTGCTTTGAGGATTCCGTTATTGACAGAGAAATTGTTCTTGATGATGTATTCAAAAATTGCGAATTCATCAACTTCAGCGGCAGAATTGAAGGCAACAGAATTCACATTGACAAGCTCGGTGCTTTCGAATTCGGATTTATACATCTTACAAAATAACAAAAATGACAGCCAAGGGATAAACTCAAGGCTGTCTTTCTTTTATATTTCACAGTAGCTTCCGAATATGGCAAGCATTTCACTTTTTGAGGAGCAATTACAGTTTTCCTTCATCTTCTTAACACGGTATTTAACAGTATTAAGAGCGCAAAACAGCTTTTCTGCAATATCCTC
Source organism: Clostridia bacterium (assembly GCA_017560085.1). Classification (GTDB taxonomy): domain Bacteria; phylum Bacillota; class Clostridia; order Oscillospirales; family CAG-382; genus SIG622. The sequence continues at coordinate 24,257 of JAFYPA010000057.1, read as the reverse complement.
ATAGGACTCATTCTGCATAAGAAGATTCAGAATTTTATAGTCTGTTTCATCGCAGGAAAGAAGCATATTTTCTATGTTCATCATTTCGACTATGGTGCTGTCGGAGTAGAATTTTGTGTCGCTGTGGGTTGTGAGATTTTCCGAAATCAGGGCTTCGGCTTTGTCCTTTGTTATAAAGGCGTTGAATCTGTCATCAAATACGCATTTGACTCCGACCTTCACAAAATCCGTTTCGGGGCTTGATTTAAGCATATCGCAAAGTCGCATTGCAGCTTTTCCGTAATTTTCATATCCCATTGAAACGGTTAAAACCTCGGGATAATACTTCTTTGCAAGCTCGCTCGCTCCGTATGTGATTACCGGGATTTTTCTGCCGTGCTCGGAAAGCTTTTTCATAAGGATGACAGAAGCAAAATCATTTACGCCGATGATGGAATCGTACTTGTGGATATTTTCCATAAGGCTGTCCCCGCAATCTCCGACAGAGCCGTCGTTGTAATATACGTCACCGTCCGAAATACCGCCGGAGAGATACGACCTGAAGCATTCCAGCTGTGTCTGATTTGTAAGTGAAGAACGGTTAACACCGAAAAGTGCGGGAGATTCCAGGCCGATAAGCTTCAGATAGTTCAGTATTTCCTTTACCGACTGCATTATGTTTGAGGAAATACAGCTGCACCTGCTGTCAAAACGGCTGTCTGACTGTGAGCCCAGAATTATCGGATGAACTGAAAATGCTTCACAGGCATTGATTATTTCGTCAAACCACCCTGCATTGCTTCCTACAAGAAAAGCAAAGCCACCCTCTGCGCTCGGAAGAATATTAACAGTATAGCCGTACCTTCGTTTGGAAAGCTCGTTTACAAGACCGCCCACAATGGTTTTGCACCAAGGGGTTTCAGAAAACAGAGGCTCTGTAAAAATGTAATACATATATTACTCCGTTACTGTATTATTTGAAAAATTCAAGTCCGCTCTTATATTCGGAATAGAAGGTCTCAAAGCCCTTAACTCCCTCGGGATCGGGAAGCAATGTTTCCTTATTCATAGAGGAGAACACCTTTTCCTCAAGCCACTCATCCAGAGATTTTTCACCCTTGTCAATAAGGTATGCGGCAAGAAGCGCCATTCCCCAGGCTCCGCCCTCGCCCGCTGTTTCGGATACGGATACGGGAGTATTAAGTGCATCGGCAAGAATCTGCTGTGCTACACCACGAACCTTGAAAAGTCCGCCGTGTGCGTTGAAGTTTTCCGCTGTGACATTTTCGTTCTTTGTAAGAATTTCCATTCCCGCTTTAAGAACAGCAACGGATGCATAAAGCTGTGAGCGGAAAAAGGTTGCAAGATTCGGTGTGCTTGATGTTGTTCTGTAGTACATTGGCTTGCCGATTTTTGCTCCCGTAACGGGCTCTGCGGCGAGGTAGTTATATGAAATCACTCCACCGCAATCGGCATCTCCGTTCATTGCATTATTATAGAGAAGATTGTACAAATCGGATTTAGCTGTGTCCTTACCGATAAGCGATGCGAACTCACCGAACATTTTAACCCATAAATCGAGCTCGGAGCAGCCGTTATTGCTGTGTACCATAGCAACGGGAGCTCCTGCGGGAGTTGTTACAACATCAATTTCGTGGAACATTCCGCACAGAGGCTTATCGAGAACAAGCATTGAAAATACGGATGTACCTGCGGAAACATTTCCCGTTCTCGGCTTTACGCTGTTTGTGGCAACCATACCAGTACCTGCATCTCCCTCGGGAGGACACACGGGGATGCCCGCCTTGAATGTACCCGTGCAATCAATAAATTCCGCACCTGATTCGGTAAGTGTTGTACCGCCCTCACCGCAGACATTTACCTTGGGAAGTATATCACGGATATTCCAATTAAAATTATATTTCGAGATAAGAGAATCGAATTTTGAAAGCATTGCTTCATCATAATCGAAGCCGAAAATCGGGAACATACCCGAGCCTTCTCCGATGCCTATTTCCCATTTGCCTGTCAGAAGATAATGAATATAACCCGCAAGTGTGGTAATATGAGCAATTTTTCCGGTATGCTCTTCTCCGTTGAGTATAGCCTGATAAAGATGTGCGATACTCCAGCGCTGAGGGATATTGAAGCCGAAAAGCTCCGAAAGCTCCTTTGCCGATTGTTCAGTGGTTGTATTTCTCCAAGTTCTGAAGGGAACAAGCAGATTATCGTCCTTGTCAAATGCAAGATAGCCGTGCATCATTCCCGAAATACCTATTGCGGAACTTACAGTAAAATCAACGCCGTATTTTTCGGATATGTTCTTTTTCAGAGATGCAAAGCATTCCTTTGTACCCTTATGTATTTCGTCTATTGAATAAGTCCAGTATCCGTCCTCGAATTTATTTTCCCATTCGTAGAAGCCATCTGCTATGGGCATATAGTTATCGTCAATAAGGCAAGCCTTGATTCTTGTTGAGCCGAATTCTATTCCGAGGAAGGTTTTACCTTCAATGATTTTCTGTTTCATATAAACCTCCGTAAGGTTATTTTGTAATACAAGTTGATTATATCACACAAATTTTCATTATGCAACGGGTAAATACAAATTTTTATGTTTCAATTTTCCTTAACTTTGTCTTTACTTATTAAAATGTTTGATATATAATATAAAATAACAACAAATCCATAAAAGAAAGGATTACAAAAAAATGAAAATTACAAGAATTGAGCTTATCAATGTAAAGCCCAGATGGATGTTTTTAAAGATGTACACAGACACCGATATTATAGGTCTCGGTGAGCCTGTGCTTGAGGGTCACAACAAGTCCGTTGAGGCGGTTGTCCGTGAATTTGAGGATTACCTAATAGGCAAGGACCCTATGCAGATTGAGCACCATGTTCAGGCTCTTTACAAGGGCGGATTCTACAGAGGCGGTCCTCTTATGATGTCTGCAATCAGCGGTATCGAGCAGGCTATGTGGGATATCAAGGGTAAGTATTACAACTGCCCCGTATACGAAATGCTCGGTGGCAGAACAAGAGACAAGATAAGAATGTACACTCACATAAAGGCTACAGCCATTCAGGGTGGTAACAGTGTTCAGGAGATGGTTGATATTGCAAAGGCAAGAGTTGCTCAGGGCTATACAGCACTCAAATATTCAATTATTCCTCCGATAAAGCTTATAGAAAATCCTGAGGAGACAATGGAGCACGTTAAGAGATTTGCGGCTGTCCGTGAGGCAATAGGAAACAAGGTTGACCTTGCCATCGACTTCCACGGCAGAGTAACTCCCGCAAACGCACAGAGATTTATAGAGCTTTTAAAGCCTTATATGCCTATGTTCGTTGAAGAGCCTTGCCTTCCCGAAAACGTTGACTGTATGGTTAACATTGCCCGCTCGACAACAGTTCCGATTGCAGCAGGCGAAAGACTTTTCGGAAAGTATGCTTACCGTGAGCTTATAGAAAAGCAGGCTGTCAGCGTAATTCAGCCCGATATCTGCCATGTTGGCGGTATTTTTGAAGGAAGAAAGATTGCGGCTATGGCTGAGAACTATTATATGTCCGTAGCACCGCACAATCCTCTCGGACCGATTTCCCTTGCGGCTTGCCTCCAGCTTGATGCCTGCATCCCCAACTTCCTTGTTCAGGAACATCCCGTAACTCCCGATGGTGCAGAGCTTGGACACGGATTTATTAAAGAGCCCTTTGTTATCAAGGAAGGCTTCATTGACACTCCCACAAAGCCCGGTCTTGGAGTTGAGCTTGATGAAGAGGCTATGAGAGAAAGAGAATACGACGGCAAGTGGACTACTCCCAGACAGTACTATGAGGACGGAAGCATTGCCGAATGGTAATAGATTTTGAAGGAGAAGTAAAATGAATAAATCAGTTTTTGTTACAGGTGCCACAAACGGTACAGGCTTTGCTATTGCGGAAAGATTTGCGGTTGAAGGATATTCTGTTTTTATCGGAAGCAGAAGACAAGACGACGCAGACGAGGCCGCTAAAAAGATATCCGAAAAATACAATGTATTTGCAAAGGGTTACGAAACAAAGATTTTCGACGAGGAAAACGTTAAGGCTATTTTTGATGATATCAGAAATAACGGTTATCTTCTCACAACTCTTGTGCTTAATGCCGCAAACCTGGGTATCGGTCAGGTGAGCCTTGAGGTTGATATCAATGAGTTTATGAACGTATACAACACAAACATCGGCTGGAACTTTATGATGGCAAGAAATGCCGCAAAGCAGATGATTGAAGCGGGCGGTGGGTCAATTGTATTTATCACCTCCAACTCGGCTCTGAGAGTAACGGAAAACCGCTGTGCCTACTGCTCCTCCAAGAGTGCTATTCTTGCGATGTCAAAGTCTCTTGCTGTTGACTGGGGCAAGTACGGAATCCGTTCAAACTGTGTTCTTCCCGGTATGATTAAGACCGATAGATGGCAGAGAAACGACAATAACATCAAGTACTGTCTCCCCAACTACACTCCCATAAGAGATATCGCCGAATTTGAGGACGTAGCAAATGCCGCTTACTATTTCGGAAGCGAGCAGTCAAGAAATACTACCGGCGCAGAGCTTGTTGTTGACGGAGGTATGCTAGCACAGCTTACTCCCAACATCAACAGAGAGCTCTGGAAGGATTGAGGTGCGGTATGATTAAGTTCAATTCGGAAAAGAATATCTTCACGGTTGAAACTCCCAATACTGCGCTTATTCTTCAGCCCGACAAGGACGGAAGACTTCGTGTACTGCATTACGGCAAGAAAATCAGCAATCCCGAGGAAGTGTTCTACATACTCCCCACGGTTGACAAATATATCTCAAGCAGTGAAAAACGACCTCTTCGTGCTGAATTTCCCACAAGAGAAAAGGCTTATTACGCCGAGCCCTGCACGGAAGCGGTATTTTCTGACGGTGCAAGAGAGGTTCAGCTGAAGTACAAGTCTTACATCATATCAAAGACAGATAACGGTGAAAAGCTTGAGATTGTTCTTGAGGACAGAAATTACCCCTTCTGCGTAAAGCTGAATTACGTTATTTACGACAACATTGACCTTATCGACAAGAATGCCGAATTCTGCAACACCGGTGACGAAAGCATAAAGCTTACAAGGATGAAATCCGGTACTCTTCTTCCCGAGTGGAACAGAGATTTCAGGCTTATGACCTATGCTGGCTCCTGGGGGGCTGAATACAAAAAGCAGATTACTCAGATAAATCAGGGCAGATTCTGTCTTGAAAACACAAGAGGAACTGCCGGCTCACATCAGAATATTCCCTTCTTTGCACTTGACTGCGGTGATGCGGATGAGACAAAGGGTAATGTGTGGTTCGGTCTTTTCCAGTACAGCGGTGACTTCAGAATAGATTTTCAGAAGGAATTCACAGGTCAGCTTACCGTTTCCGCAGGTGTGAATGATTACGACTGTGATATAACACTCGGCAAGGGTGAGTCGTATGTATCTCCCGTATTCACAACGGGCTTTTCCGCAAACGGCTACGAAAGAATGTCGGAAACTCTTTACGACTATCAGTACGATGTACTTCTTCCGCAGAGCAAAATCAAGGAAATATTCCCGATTATATACAACACATGGTATCCTTACGAATTTGATGTTGACGAAGAAAAGTGTCTCGGCTTCATTGAAAAGGCAAAGAAAATCGGTGCGGAGCTTTTCGTAATAGACGACGGCTGGTTCGGAAGACGCGAGAGTGATACTCTTGACGGACTCGGTGACTGGTACTGCCACAAGGAAAAATTCCCCAACGGCTTAAGACCCATTTCCGACAAGGCACACAGCCTCGGTATGAAGTTCGGTCTCTGGGTTGAGCCCGAGATGATTAACATAAAGAGCGACCTTTACAAGGAGCACCCCGAATGGGTACTTGAAAATCCGAAGATTGAGAGAACACAAATCAGAAATCAGAGTATACTTAATCTTGCAAGAGAGGATGTATGCGAGTTCATCTGGGAAACCTGCGACAGAATTATTTCCGAATTCAATCTTGACTATCTTAAGTGGGATATGAATGCTTATTTTACGGAAATAGGCTCAAACGACGGTGCTTTCAGAATCAGATATATAGAAAATCTCTATAAAATCTGGGACAGAATCAACAAGAAATATCCTCATGTTCTTCTTGAAAACTGCGCAAGCGGTGGAGGTCGTGCGGATTACGGTCTCGGGAAGTACAGCGACAGAGTAAACAGAAGCGACAACTCCGACCCTGTGGACGTTCTCAAGCTTCACGAGGGATTTTCCACCATATTTCTTCCGAGACTTGCGGGCGGTGCGGGTAATGTTGCGACAAATCCTCATCATCTCAACGGAAGAAACACGCCTCTTAAATACAGAGCTATTCTCGGTATGACGGGCTCTATGAGTGTCGGTATAAACATTCTTAAGTCCGACGAAAAGGAGCTTGAGGAAATAACAAGCTACATAGCAGACTTCAAGAAGATTCGTCACATAACGCAGAACGCATATCTTTACAGACTTTCATCTGCTTTTGAAAATAATTACACAGTCTGGGAATACCTCGCAAGAGATAGAAAAAATGCCGTTGTGTTCATTTTCGCAAGCGGTATGAACTACAGAGAGCTTGTTCCCTTTGTAAAGCTTCGCGGACTTGATAAGGGCAAGGCTTACAGAGTATACGGCGAAAACGAGGCAAATCCCGACAGCTTCAGAGTTGTTCACGGTGATGCTCTTATGGATTTCGGCTTGTACATTACTCCTCGCGGAGACTATTACGCGCATAAAATCAGAATAGAAGAAGTTTAAAAGAAAAAGGCTGTACCCGTAAAAAGGTCAGCCTTAATTTTTATTTATTTTGCGTAGAAATCCATACCGGCAACATATGCTCCGTCAAGGTCATCCTTGCCGACAGATTGCATATGAAGGTAGCAAATACCGTTGGGATGCTCGCCGTTGAGCTTCTTTGTAAGGCAGAGGTAATCACCGCATTTTACGGTAACGTTACCTTCTTCACAGTCGAAATCAAATGTAAAGTCGGAGAAAAGCTCACCGTCGGGGTGCATATCGGGACGAAGCACAATTGAGTAATCGGCGTAATACTCTACCGTATCGTCGCAGGGGTTCATCCAGTAGTCAAGGAGAGAAACACGGAGTCCCTTGCCGATAATATTTGCGGAAATCTTAACGGTGCCCTTCTTTGCAATCGGGAAATTCCATACTGCACCGCAAATCGGGGAAACAAGTCGGCTATCCGCACTTGAAGCGATGTGAAGCACCTCGTGATTGTCATTGAGGGGACTCGGCACAAGAAGACATCCTGAAACACGGTTATAAGAGCAATGTCCCGCATATTTTGTAGCAGTTTCGGGTGTTCCTCCCGGGAAACCGCCGAGAATACTCTTGACATAGCTCTGTGTGGAAATACCAGCAAAGCCATGGATGAAGTCCTCGTGTCTTTCCTTTTCATAAAGCCAGTTGATATCAAAAATCATTATTTTACGGACGGAATAGTGCTGACCGCAGACAAGCATAATTTTATTCATCGGAAGCTCAAGACATTCAAACTGATGAACACTCTTGTCTCTGTCACATTCGGGACCTCCGTTTGAACGAAAATCGGAGGCGCATCTTATGGGATTTAAAAGAATCTCCCTGAATCCCTTCCAGGTTTTGCCGTTGTCCTCGCTTATGGCACAGTGGTTAGCATCACGGTTCGTGAATACGTCCTCCCATATGCCATCTGCAGATTCAATTTCGGGAAGAGGCTTTGTGTTGCACCAGAAGAAAATGAGTCTTCCATCTGAAAGTCTCTTTATATGAGGATTTGTTCCGCAGGAATGAAAATCTGTGCGCTTAAATTCCGTCCATGTATCACCGTGGTCATAGGAATAGCTGATATAGTGATAATCTATACCCGTTCTTGTGATACATACAAGAGTACCATCGGAAAGCTCCTCAACCGTTGCTTCACGATTAACCTGCTGCCAGCGATATCCCTTGTGAGGCCACTTCTTTTCAAAAAACGGTACTTCGCCAAGCTCAATGGTTTTCCACGTATATCCGCCGTCATCCGAAATCATAAGTGCGGTAAAGTATGCCGTCGGGTGAAGCTCCTTTTTCACGTAGTTTCCGACAACGATAATTCTGTTTATCTTCGAAAGTACGGTTGTACAGAGAATACAGCTGTATTTATCGTCTGCAACCTTGATTACATCGGGATTCGGGTCTCCGAGATAATCTCCGATAAGGGCTGTGGGACCTTCATAGCCTTCCTTGAAGCGTACTTCGATATATTTTCCGGTGAAAGGAATATACTTTCCTGCCATAATGCATTTCTTGTCCGTAACTATGTGCTTTTTCCATGAAAGACCGCCGTCGAGAGACTCAATGTAGCATTTATCGCAATTGTGCTCGTCAAAAACGTGCTTTTGCCTGTAATTGCCGTAGAATCTGATTGCTCCGTCGGGAGTTACGCAAAGCTTATTCCAGGCATTATTATCGGGAACTGCTACTATTTCGGGAGCGTAAATGTCGGAAAGAAGTCTTTTGTCATTTTCGGTCATACGCTCTTCGATTTTTTTAATATATTCAAACATGGTTGTCTCCTTTTACGCAATCACAAATCATATATTTATGATTTTATCATATGGGGATAGCTTTGTCAACAGTTTTCAGCGAATATGTACATCATAATCATTCATTAGTCCATTGTCCGTCAGAAAACGATATGCTATAATAAAATAAAAAACGAGGTAAGACAATGGAAAATTACACCTTTTATATGAGCAATCACAATGCTTTTTCGGTTACTCCCGTTCTTGATAATGTTGTAAGAATAAGATACAATGCAAGCGGTGTTTTCAAGAAAAGTCTTATGGAAAGATATGATATTATAAATGCTGAAATACCACAGCCTGACAGTGAGCTTACAGACGGAGAAACAAAAATAATCAGATCGGGAAAACTTGAAGTAAGAATAAACAATGATACTTCAATTACCGTATTTTCCGACGGTGCAAAAATCATTGACTCGCTTGTCCCCTTTCATCCGCAGGATGATAACGGCTGTGGCGGTAAAATCAGGATAACGGAAAAGGAACGCTTCTACGGATGCGGTTACCGTCCTATGAAGGGAATAGAGCTTCGCGGGGAAATAATCAAAAACTGGTGCGCTCCCATAACAAATAACGGACCTTCTACTTATTTTATGAGCAGTAACGGATGGGGACTTTTCTGGAACAACACCTGCGAGACCTTCTTTGATTTCGGTAACAGAAACGACGACGAGCTTGTTTTCTGGTCAGATGAGGGCGAATTTGATATTTATCTGTTTTTCGGAAGCTTCCGAGAAATGATTTCCGATTATACAACCGTTACGGGCAAACCCTCGCTTATGCCGTTTAACGGATACGGAATCACCGTTGTGAACGGTGAGGTTGAAAATGAAGTATCACTTATCGATAAAGCCGAAAGACTGAGACGGGAAAAAATTCCCTGCGACAATTTTTCCATTTCCTGTGAATGGATGGAAACATATTACGATAAAACAGTAAATCAAAAATTCGACAAAGGCAGATACTTTATACAAAGCTGGATGAGACCGGAAAATGTTTTCCTTCACGCTTTAAATAGATTCGGTATCAAGTGTACACTGTGGACTCCCTGCGGATATGATTTAACATATGAGCAGGAAAGAATTTATGCAAGAAAGCATCCCGAGGAGATCAGACAGCCTCTTTATACGCGCGCTTCAGGTAAGAGGGGCAATGAGAAGGATGATGCGGCTTCCTTCGATGATGCAAACCTCTTCCCCACTATGAGATTTGATCCTTATACCATTCCCGACGAGCCGTGGTACGAGCATTTCAAGAAATTCTGGAAGCTTGGAATAATCGGACTTGCAGAAGACGGCCACGCAGTTCAGACAACAAAAATCGACCATTTATACGGCAACGGATATTCCTACAAGTATATGCACAATCTTAACCAGACGCTTAATTCAATTCAGTATTTCGAGGCGTACAGGGAATTTACCGGAAAGCGTATTTTCGTCCGTACACCGTCAACCTTCACGGGGCATCAGAAATACTGCGGTACATGGTGCGGCGACACCTCCTCGGACACGTCGCTTATAGGCCTTATGCAGTACAGCTTTCAGGGGCAGAGCAATGTAACGGCAGATATGGTAAGCAAAGACCCTATGCAGATTCACGCCGGTATGTTTATGCCCTGGGTGCTGAATTTCTGTTGGGGGTCATATGTATGGCCGTGGATGCTGGAGGATTGGCTTCGTGATATTTATGTTGATTACGCAAGACTGCGCTATGCTCTTATGCCTTATATCTATACGGCAGCACATAACAGCCATCTGAGCGGAATTCCGATGTGTACCGCTATGATTATCAACTATCCGTACGATGAAAGATTCTATAATTGCTTCAATCAGTATATGTTCGGTGAAAGTATTCTTGTAAGTGCACTTACAAATGAGATTCATCTGCCTGAAGGAAAATGGATTGATTACTGGACGGGCAAGGAATATGACGGAAATATCACAATCAAAGACGGATTTGCCGATGAAAAGGGCGGATATTTCTTCATCAAAAAGGGTGCGATAATACCTATGTGGGAGAATGTACAGTATGTCGGTGAAAATGAAATAAAAGCTATGACCGTAAAAATCTATCCCGATACCGAAGGGTCGTACACTATGTATGAGGACGACGGAATCACATTTGAATCCGAGGACGGTGTATATGCGGAAACCGTATTCTCATATACCCGTGATAAAGGCAAGATGACAATTACAATTGACAAAAATGACAGCAGATTCAAGCTTCCTGAAAATCGCATTTATCATATGGAAATATATACGGAAAAGCCCGAAAAGATATGCGATGGTGCTGTATATGACGAAACAAAGATGGCGGTTTGCTTTTCTATGAAAGCAGATGAATCATTCACAATCGGATAAAATAAAGGCGGGGCTTCAATACCCCGCTTTTTTCATTGAGTTCTGTATTCGTTAGGTGAAATGTTTTCGGACTTTTTGAAGATTCTGCTGAAATAAAAGGCATCATCAAAGCCGACCGTTTTGGATATATCGCTTATTTTCATATCGGTATTTTTCAAAAGGAACTTTGCTTTTTTTATCCTTAAAGAATTAATATAAGCATTTGGAGTCATTCCCGTATTCTGCTTGAACAGCTTGGAAAAATAGTTGGGATTAAGGGATATAGCCTTGGAAATTCCGTTCACACTGATGTTATCGCAATAATTCCTGTGGATATACCGAAGTGCCGTATCAACGTGAGAATTACCGTTCAGGTGTGCCGTTTCCTCCGCAACAGACGCAAACAGGCTGTACAACAGGGATTTACACTCCATTTTTGAAACAATGTCCTCGCGGTTGATTTTTTCATATATCTCGTTATAGATGCTTTTCAGCTTCTGCGGATTATTGATATAAATATACGGCTTTTCACGGGTTATTCCCATTCCCGACAGAATCTGTTCAATCTGGATTCCGTCTGTCACAAGCCAGTATATACTCCAGGGCGTATCGGGAAGCGTTTCATATGATATTCCGCATTCGCTGAACATAACGTAAAAATAATTTTCCGACAGTCGGATTTTTTCTCCGTTTATATCAAATGTTGCAGTACCGCCGCTTATAAGAGTAAGTATATGGTTATCACGGATATGCGGAGCATATTTATGTCCGAGACAATTTTCACGCAATCCGCAATATAAAAGGTTTACCGTGCTTTCTTCGTTATAGTCAAATTGTTTTTCCGAGGCAAAGCCTGTCAAAGACGTCCCCCCCTTTAATTACATAAAGAATATCGAACAGACACCTAAAAACACACCCGCAAGCTGTCTCTTTGAGAGCTTTTCTCCGAAGAATATAATTCTGACAAGTGCAAAAAGCACAGTAGAACCGCAGTTATATGCGGAATAAAGTATTGCTCCGTCTATAACCGAGGCGGCATATGTATTCACACATTGGAAGAGTCCGAGGAACAAGCCGCTTCCGCCTGCTGAAATAAGTGCTTTTTTATTGAATTCGAACTTTTCGTCAGATTTCTTAAGTGTAACAATAAATACGATTAGCGAAAGAATAGTTGCGGTAACATATGAAGAAGCAACAAAGCCGAATACATTAAAGTCGGAAGCAAGATTCGCGTAAACCTTCTGATTTGCAGTCAAAAGTCCGTTGGTGAGAAATGCAAAGAATGTAAACAGAATCCACAGATTGGAGGAAGGATTATGAGATTTACTGTCGTCCTTTTTTAATGTTATTAAAAGAATCGAAGCCGTTGCAAGAATCAACGCCACAAGTCTTGAGATACCAAACGGCTCGCCGAATATCAGACACGAAACCGCGATAGGTATAAACATACTGAAATTATTTAGTGTTGTCACAAGAACGGGCTTACCCTTTGAAAAAGCAAAAAGATATGTCAACTGAAAGCAAACACTTAAAATACCGGTAATCGCACCGAAGAAATATGTATCTATCGGCACATTTCCGAAAATAAGCCAAGGTGAAAAGAATATACCCACTACCGCAAACATCATCATATTAAAGAAGATGTTATCCGTAAGTCCCATTTGCTTTGATTTGGAATAATTTGACTGTAAGGTAACCTTTGACACAGCAAGACAGCACAGCAAAGGAATAAGAAGATATTTCATAAATTGCCTCCGTATATTTACTGAAGACATTATATCACCGAAAAACGGATTTGTCCATACAATTTTTGAAATTGTTTCAGATTTTCAAAAAAATAATCCTCCGTAAAACGGAGGATTACTTTATAGTATAATCAGAAGAATGTGAGCTGATTTGTTTCGGGAAGGTCTTTAAGAACACCGTTTTCGTCAAGAAGAGTTATAACACCGCTTCCGAGACCGGCACGGAGCTTAAGGTCTTCTCTTGAGAGGAAGGGGCCGTCCTTAACAGCATCAATGATGCTCTGAGCCGCCGCATCACCAAGTCCTGCTATTGATGAGAACGGAAGTCTTATAGCACCGTCCTCGGGAAGGAATGCGGAGGAATCGGATTTGTAAAGGTCAACGCCGAGGAATTTTATGCCTCTTGCGTAGGCCTCGTTCATAAGCTGAAGTGTGGGATACATATCCTTTTCCTTGGGTGATGCCTCGTTACCCTTGTTGTCAATATCACGCATAACATCTTCAACGTGCTTTTTACCGCCCATACATATACCTGCTTCAAATCCACCAGGAGCTACCGAGAAGAATGCGGCGTAGAATTCAAGCGGTCTGTAAACCTTGAACCATCCGAGTCGGAGTGCTGACATAACGTAAGCCGCGGCGTGTGCCTTCGGGAACATGTACTTGATCTTTTCACAGGAGCCGATGTACCATTCGGGAACATCGTGGGCACGCATTTCAGCCTTCCACCCCTCCCACTTATCGCAGTCGCCCTTTGCGACCTTGCCTTTTCTCACGGCCTCCATAATATTGAATGCCATTGAGCTGTCAAGTCCGTGGTAAATAAGGTAAACCATGATACTGTCACGGGTTCCAACCACCTCGGAAATTGTACATACGCCGTCGTGGATAAGGTCCTGCGCGTTACCGAGCCATACGTCGGTACCATGTGAAAGTCCGGAAATCTGAAGCAAGTCAGAGAAGTTTTTGGGCTTTGATTCTACAATCATTCCTCGAACGAATTTAGTACCGAATTCGGGAAGTCCGAATGTACCAACTTCGCTGTTGATATCCTCAGGCTTTACACCAAGTGATTTCGTGGAAATAAACAGCTCCATAACCTCCTTGTCAAAAAGCGGAAGGTCAAGGGAGTTAAGCCCGGTGTATTTTTCCATTACTCTGTACTTGGTGGGCACATCGTGTCCAAGAAGATCGAGCTTCAGAATTGTATCGTGGAGATATGAGAAAGCAAAGTGCGTTGTTATTGTATCTGCATTCGGGTCATCTGCGGGATGCTGAACGGGAGTAAAATCATAAACGCTGTATTCTCTGGGAATAACGATGATACCACCCGGATGCTGTCCTGTTGTACGCTTAACGCCCTCACAGCCCTTTGAAAGTCTTGTTTCCTCTGCTTTATTCAGCTGTACGCCCTTTTCCTCGCAGTACTTCTTTACAAAGCCATAGGCTGTCTTTTCGGCAAGAGTACCAAGGGTACCCGCTCTGAACACCTGACCTTCGCCGAAGAGTACCTCGGTGTGCTTATGACAGAGACCCTGCACATCGCCCGAGAAGTTAAGGTCGATATCGGGGGATTTGTCTCCTTTGAATCCAAGGAATGTCTCAAAAGGAATATCGTGTCCGTCGTGGTACATAGGCTGACCGCATACGGGACAGTCCTTATCGGGAAGGTCAAATCCCGAGCCGACAGAACCGTCTGCGATGAATTCCGAGTGCTTACAATTACGGCAAAGATAGTGCGGTGGCAAGGGATTAACCTCTGTAATACCGCCCATAGTTGCGGCAAAGGATGAGCCAACGGAGCCTCTTGAGCCTACCTGATAGCCTCTTTCCTCAGAGAAGGCAATAAGTCTTCTTGCAATAACATAAAGCGGTGCGAAGCCGTTTGAAATGATTGATGTAAGCTCTCTGTCAAGTCGCTTTTCAACGATTTCGGGAAGCGGGTCGCCGTACATATCCTTTGCCTTTGTATAGCAGTTGTTTTTGAGCTCTTCTTCAGCTCCCTCCATATGAGGAGGATAGTTTCCTTCGGGAATAGGTCTTACAACCTCGACCATATCCGCAATCTTTCGGGTATTGGTAACTACAACCTCGTATGCTCTGTCGCCGAGATAATCGAACTCGGCAAGCATTTCCTCAGTTGTTCTCATATAAAGAGGAATATGCTTATCGGCATCCTTCATCTTCTTTGATGCGAGAAGCACCTGACGGTAAACCTCGTCCTCGGGATTCTGGAAGTGAACGTCACCTGTTGCAACTACGGGCTTTCCGAGCTTATCACCGATTTCGATGATTCTGCGGTTTATGTTTTTAAGCTCCTCTATATCCTTGACATCTCCGTTTTCAATGAGGAACATATTATTACCGAGCGGCTGAATTTCGAGGTAATCGTAAAACTCGGCAATTTCCATTATTTCGCTCTCTGATTTACCCTGAACAATTGCGGAGTATAATTCGCCCGCTTCGCAGGCAGAGCCTATTATAAGTCCTTCACGGTACTGAGAAAGAAGTGTTTTGGGGATTCTCGGATAGCGGAAGAAATAATCAAGATAGGACAATGAAACAAGTCTGTAGAGATTCTTAAGTCCCACAAGATTCTTTACAAGAATAATCTGATGATAGGTACGAAGCTTTTTGGGGTCTGTACCCGTAGCCATAACCTCGGCAAGCTCTGAGATCTTTGTAATACCCTCGTTAAGGAGCTTCTTTGCCATTTTATCGAATATCATAGCAAGCATTCGTGCGTCATCGGAGGCTCTGTGGTGATTAAAGTCGCCGAGGTCGAAGTATTTTGCTACGGAATCGAGGGTATGTCTGTTAAGGTCGTTGTTAACATATCGTGAAACCGCTACTGTATCGAGATATGTAACCTTGAGCAGTTTCTGAAGCTTTTCTGCAGCCGCACGGATAAAGCTTACATCAAAGGAAGCATTATGCGCAACAAGAATTGCATCACCGCAGAAGTCCATAAACTTATCGTAAACCTCTGCAAGCGAGGGGGCATCCTTGACCATTTCATCGGTAATTCCCGTAATCTCGGTAATCTTCTCGGGAATGGGCATTTCGGGATTTACAAAGGTACAGAACTCGTCGTAAATTTCACCGTTTTTGTATTTTACGGCACCGATTTCGGTAATGGCACAATTCTGAGGAGAAGTACCTGTGGTTTCAATATCGAAAATAACGAATTCGTCTGTTTCAAATAAAGCATCCTTTTCGCCGTAAACGGCTCTTGCATTATCGTCAACGAAATAGGACTCTATGCCGTAAATAACCTTAACGTCGCCACCGAGCTTTTCGCAGGCTAGCATAGACTGAGGAAACGCCTGAAGATTACCGTGGTCGGTAATAGCAACAGCACCCTGTCCCCATTTCTGCACCTGCTTTATGATGTCCTTGGGGTCTGCGGTAGCATCCATTGCCGACATATTTGTATGGAGATGAAGCTCAACTCGCTTTTCGGGAGCGTTGTCCTTTCTGCCCTTCAATCCTATTTTGGAGAATGCTGTAGGCTTGAAAATTGTCGGGAAGGACTGGTCAAAGGTATCAATGGAGCAACTGCCCGTCATTGCGTACACTCCGCCCTCTTCTATCTTTGAATAATCTCCGTCCTCGTCTACATTGTAAATTGTTTTACAAACCATAGAGGAATCGTTATCGGTAATATAAAAAATGAGAAGATACTTTTCACCGCTTTTAAGAAGCTTCTTTTCGGTATAGAAAACCTTACCGAGAATTGTTACCTTCTTTGATTCGGAATCAAGATTACGGATAGGCGTTATCTCAAAGTCCTTAACCGTGCCGTGGCAAGGCTCAGGCTCGGAGATATCAAAAAACATATTACCCGACTTTGCCCAGCCCTCGTCGTAATTAACCTCGCACTTTACTTCATCCGTGGACATAGAATTTTTCTTCGGGACAAAATCCGGCGGAAGCTCAACCTTCTGACGATATTTGCTGAAATTGCCTCCACCTCCGTTACCTCCTCCGCTATAGCTGTTCTGCTGTGCGGGAGGTGCTTCTCTATGTATTTCCACGGGGTCGTAATGAATAAGAGGAATCGGGTTCATTGAACGGAATTCGTCGTATTCAAGGGTGGTTTTTCCCGAAAAGATAATTTTCTTTGAAAGTCCGAACCACTGATAGATTATTTTTGAGATATCCTCATCACAGCCTGCATATGTAAGAATACCGAGTCCTCCGTTACGAAGCTTTATAACAATGGAGGTATCGTCCTCAACGACACTTGCAAGCTCATCAAAGGAAGATGTATCAACAATGCTGATTTCTCCGTTATCGGATGGCATTGATGCAAATTCAACAGTAGCACCGTTGAAAAAACCTCTGCCGAAGGCACTTCTGGACTTAAATTCGGAGAGAATATCCGCCATTTTATCAATAGAGAAATTCTCCTCGGGGTATTTGGGATTTATTTTTACTCCTCCCGCATCGTGAGCAAGCTTTATACCTTCGCTGATTTCCGAGATAATTCCGTAAGGAACATATTCGGGGAAAGAAATTGACAGATCAATAAGCTTTTGCTGTTTATCAACTCTGACCTTATAGTCCGTCATTTTGCAAAGTATTTCCGCGTGCTCGGGTGTGGGAGTATATTTTGTAAATTTCTTAAGAAATGAGTTATACATATATGCTCCTATTAACCTCCCGCCATAATAAAAATTACGACAGAGCCTGAACTTCCTTAAGTATTCTGTCTATAACCTCACATTCGGGGATTTTACCTATCGGCTCTCCCTTCTTGAAAAGAAGTGCCTCCCCTTTTCCGCCCGCAACACCGATATCTGCCTCTCTTGCTTCACCGGGACCGTTTACGGCGCATCCCATAACGGCAACGGTTATATTCTTGTCAAGAGAATCAAGATGCTCGTGAAGCTTATTTGCAATTCCGATAACATCGTAGTCACATCGAGCACAGGTCGGACAGGATATTATATTTACACCGCTTCTGAGGCCTATGGATTTTAACAGATCTCTTGCGGCATAAACCTCCTTCGTACAGCTTTCGGTAAGTGAAACTCTTATTGTATCACCTATTCCGTCACAAAGAAGCGAGCCGATGGCACAGCTTGATTTTATAATTCCGAATCTCTCCGTCCCTGCTTCTGTAAGACCGAGGTGAAGCGGATAGTCAAAGGCTTCCGAGAACAGTCTGTTAGCCGCAATTGTTGTAGCAACATCGGAGGATTTTATGGATACTACCGTATTATAAAAATCAAATTTTTCAAGAAGCTTCAGATGATAGCTTGCACTTTCAACAAGAGCCTCCGGAGTGGGCTTTCCGTATTTTGCAAGAATATGCTTTTCAAGAGAGCCTGCGTTTACACCGATTCTTATGGGGATATTCTTTGCTTTACATACATCAACAACAGCCTTTACATTGTCATCGCTTCCGATGTTTCCGGGGTTGATTCTGACCTTGTCTATTCCGAATTCGGCGCTCATAATTGCAAGTTTGTGATTGAAGTGTATCTCAGCAACAAGCGGAATTTTGGTGTTTTCCTTGAGATACGGAATACTTCTTGCGGATTCTTCATCGGGCACGGAAAAACGAACTATTTCACAGCCTGCTCTTTCAAGCTCAAGAATCTGAGCAAGTGTTGCTTCCTTATCGGATGTTTTTGAAAAGGTCATCGACTGAATTGATACAGGTGCATCTCCGCCGATATATATATTTCCTAATTTAATTTTCCTTGTATTTTTTCTTATCATTTCAACACCTCATATCAATGCTAAATGCCTATGATTCTTACGATATCATTGAATGTTACAAATACCATAAACATCATAAGAACAACCATACCCGCAAGGTGAATATAGCCCTCGAATTCGGGCTTTACGGGCTTTCCACGCAGAAGCTCGACAAATATAAAGAAGATTCTTCCTCCGTCAAGTGCGGGAAAAGGCAAAAGATTCATAATGCCGAGATTTATTGTAAGCACCATCACAATATACATAACATTTCGGAGCTTATACCCCTTTTCGGATTGTTGAACAGTATCATTCAGTGTTTCAACAACACCTACGGGACCGGAAACGGCTTCCATACCGTATCTTCCGCTCAGTGTATCAAACAGAGATTCGTATATCATTCTTACGGTTGAAACCGACTGCATAAGAGTCTGATGCAGCACTGTCAACGGATTTTTGCTTATTATATTCGGGTAAATGAATGAAGAATCTGCGAAAACAATTCCTCTTTCGGTATAAGTCGGGAATTTAACATCAACAAGAACAGTTCTTACTCCGTCACGCATTACCGTTACATTGGTAGGCTCTGCACCTACGCGCATTATTTCAAAGCTCAAATCGTTATAGATTCTTATAGGCTCGTTACCGACCATCAGAATTTCATCGCCGACCTTGAGTCCGTAGCCCGAGTAGCTGTCATAAGTTCTGTAGTACATTCCGTCTTCCGCCTGAATTATAAAGGAATCAACGGTTGTACCGTAAAACTGCTCCTGTCGGAGAACCATACAGAACATAATAATAAAGCCGAACAGAAGATTCATTGCCGCACCCGCAGCCATAACTATGAATCTCTGCCAGGCGGGCTTTCTGCAGAGAGCAAGTGAAGCATCGTCGTCCGCCTCCAGCTTATCCTCTCCGACCATACTGACATAACCGCCTATCGGAAGAGCACGAAGTGAATATTTAATTCCGCTTTTGCGGGATGTTCTTGAGAAAAGAGCAGGCCCCATTCCGAGAGAAAACTCATTTACACCCACCTTAAAGAGTCGTGCTGTAATAAAATGACCAAGCTCGTGGATGAAAATAAGGAATCCGAAAATCAGAATCATGCCTATAATTGTAAGTATGTTCAAATCGAACCTCCGTGGGATTTTTTTGCTTTAGTATTATATTCGGATAAGGGATTATTTATCCTTTTGCGATGCTAATTCGTAAATAAGACCTCTTGCCTCACTGTCAGCCTCAAGAACAGAATCAATTGTTAGCTTTTCAGCTCTTGGACGGAATGTATTGAGGGCATATTCAAGATAATCGAATATATCCGTAAATCTGATTTTTTCATTAAGGAACAAATCAACACAAGCCTCATTTGCACCGTTGAAAACAGCGGGCATAACACCGCCCATTCTGACAGCTCTTCTTGCAAGCTCAACGGAAGGAAATGCCTCATTGTCAACATCGTAGAAGCTGAGCTTTCCGAGCTTCGCAAGATTGAGAGGTGCGGTAAGTCCCTGCTTTTTTTCGGGATAAGTAAGGGCGTACTGAATGCAGAGTCTCATATCGGGCACAGCCATCTGAGCCATAACAGAGCCGTCAACAAAGCTTGCCATAGAGTGAACAATACTTTCTCTATGAACAAGAACGTCGATTCTGTCCTCGGGAATTCCGAAAAGTCGGATAGCCTCGATAAGCTCAAGACCCTTGTTAACAAGTGTTGAGGAATCAATGGTGATTTTCTTGCCCATACTCCAGTTAGGATGTGTAAGTGCATCGGCAAGCTTTACACCTTCAAGCTCCTTCCGGGTCTTACCGAACATAGAACCGCCCGATGCGGTAATAATAAGCTTTGAAATTTCATCCTTGTTTCTACCGTCGATACACTGATGAACGGCACAGTGTTCACTGTCAACGGGAAGCATAATTACTCCGTTTTCCTTAATGAGCTCATTTACAATATCACCCGCCGCAACAAGAGTTTCCTTGTTGGCTATAGCGATATTTTTCTTTGCTTTTATAGCAGAAACCGTCGGAAGAAGACCTGCAATTCCCGTAATGGCATTGAGAACAGTATCGCAATCGGTCATATCGCATATTTCCTGTGAGCAGACAGCTCCTGAAATAATTTTTGTCGATGTATCTGCAACACGGGCTTTAAGCTCAAGTGCTTTTCTTTCGTCGGCGACGGCGCACACCTTCGGGGTATGCTTTCTTATCTGCTGTTCAAGTATATCAATTCTTGAGCCTGCACATATTGCAGTTACCTCAATTCCGAGATGAGAACAGCTTTCAAGAGCCTGAGTACCGATAGAGCCCGTGGAGCCGAGAATGCAAATTTTTTCTGCCATTTTGTTCCTCCGATATTTTAGTAAAAAAGGCATTGAACGAAAAGTTCAACACCTTTATAATCAATAAATAATTTCAAACACGCTCAAAGCAAGACACAACAGCGGTGCAACCGTAAGTATCGAGTCAAAGCGGTCAAGAAAGCCTCCGTGCCCGGGGAATATTTTACCGAAATCCTTGATTTCATAGTTTCTCTTGATGGCAGACATTATAAGGTCTCCGATCTGAGAAACAATTGCGGCAAGGAAGCCGAGGATAGCGAGTAATATGTAGTTAACACTGTAATCTGTTACGCTTGTAAGTATGAGTCCGAAAAGCGGATAAAGAAGCATACCTGCCAAAGCACCGCCTATCGCTCCCTCCACCGTCTTCTTAGGGCTGATTCTGGGAATAAGCTTATGCTTTCCGAATGCTCTGCCCACAAAATAAGCAAAGGTATCCGAGCCCCACGCCGCGAGGAATATAAGAAGGAATCCCCAGGAATACTCTTCACGCAGAACCGCTACACAATGATATGCAAACGTACAGAAGCACACTCCCGTAAAGGAAGTACCGGCATCCTGAGACGTAATATTTCCGTTGGAAAGCACCATTGTGACCATACAGTAAAACATTACCGCAACGGCAATATACCATTTTACGTTTTCGGGTACAAAATATACCGTCATCGGCATACAAAAAGCGAAAAGAATAAGCGGAACAGACAAGAGCAGCTTTCGTGCCGCACCCGTGCATTGAAGTAATTCAATTGCAGAAACCGCAGATATAACCGCAAAGCAAAGTCTGAATATTAAATCATTTGAGAAAAAGATAATAGGAATAAAGACAAGCAATGCAATTACAGCTGTTATTACACGCTGTTTCATAATTCAACTCCAATAATGATATCCTTAAACAAACTTCAGAACAGACATAAAGAAATATGTCTGCCCGAAGAGTTCAAGTGTTATTTTACATAATGTAAAGTATAAAAAGCTTACCGAATTATTTGCCGAGTCCACCGAATCTGCGCTCACGGCATCCGAAGCTTGAAAGAATCCTGCGAACCTCATCCATAGTAAAATCAGGCCAGAGTGTAGGAGTAAACCAAAGCTCGGAATATGCGCTCTGCCACATAAGAAAATTGGATATCCTTACGTCGCCGCCCGTTCTTATAATAAGATCAGGATCGGGGCTTGCGCTCGTATATATGCGGGATGAAATATCATCCTCCGTTATACTTGTTTTACCCTCGGAAATCAAGATATTTACAGCATGACAGATTTCTGCTCTGCCGCCGTAATTGAGAGCTATATAAAGAGTATTTTCAGCCTTGGGGTTCAACGCCTCAATACGCTTCATTTTCTCGTGTGTTTCACCGACAAATACAGATTCATCACCGATAAATCTGAGCTTATATCTTGCATCATCCTCGGAAAGTCGTTCTGTCATATACTGCTCGAGAAGGAGCATTATGGCATCGACCTCTTCCTTGGGGCGTTTCCAATTTTCGGTTGAAAACGCATAGACTGTTACGGCTTTAATACCAAGCTCAAAGCAGCCCTCCGCAATAGTACGGAAAACCTTCGCGCCCTGAGTATGACCCGCCGTTCTTGCGAGACCTCTCTTTTTAGCCCATCTGCCGTTGCCGTCCATAATAAAGGCAATGTGCTCGGGGAGCTTTTCGGGTAAAACAGATTCGGAATGCTTCTTTTTTAAAAGAGAAAAAATACCCATAAATCAGAGGGACATAATTTCCTTCTTCTTTGCGTCTGCAATCTCATCAGCCTTCTTAACATACTTGTCTGTGAGATCCTGAACATTCTTTTCGGAAGCCTTCTGCTCGTCCTCTGTCATTTCTCCGTTCTTCTTCATTTCCTTGCACTTATCGTTTGCATCACGGCGGATGTTACGAAGAGCAACCTTAACTTCCTCTGCGTACTTATCAACGGACTTAGCAAGCTCTTTTCTTCTTTCCTCTGTGGGAACGGGGAATGCAAGTCTTATAACCTTACCGTCGTTAGCGGGGTTAATGCCGATATCGGAAGCGTTGATAGCCTTTTCGATTTCCTTAAGAAGGTTTGCTTCCCAGGGAGCGATAACGAGTGTTCTGGGGTCGGGTGTTGTGATGTTAGCGAGCTGATTTACAGCGGTGGGTGTTCCGTAGTAGTCAACGTTGATTCTGTCGAGAACAGCCGCATTTGCCTGACCTGCTCTGATTACCTTAAGCTCTGCTTCGTAGCTTGTAATGGACTTTGTCATTTTTGCTTCAAATTCCTTGAGTTCGAGTTTCATAATAATATCCTCCGAAAAATATAATATATATTTATTTTACAAATAAATTCAGTTGGAAATAACCGTACCGAGCTTTTCACCGGCACAAACTCTTACGATGCTGTTGTCTTCCTTAAGACCGAACACAATAAGGTCGATATTGTTTTCTCTGCCAAAGGCTGCCGCTGTAAGGTCTATCGCCTTAAGGTTGTTATCAATAATTTCGGTGTATGTAAGCTTATCAAGCTTCTTTGCATCCTTGTCAACCTTGGGGTCAGCCGTATAGATACCGTCGATATTCTTAGCAAAGAGAGAAGCATCACATTCAAGCTCTGCGGCTCTGAGAACGGCTGCAGTATCAGTGGAGAAGTAAGGATTACCGCTTCCGCCCGAAACGATAACTACTCTGCCCTGCTCGAGGTACTTAATAGCCTTTTCGCTTGTATAGTACTCTGCGATTTTATCCATAGGAAGAGCTGACATAACTTCACAGGGAACACCCGCATTTTCAACGCCGGTCTTAACGGCAAGAGAATTGATTGTGGTTGCGAGCATACCCATATTATCACTTCTTGAACGGGTTACCTGCACGCCCTTTGCACCTCTCCAGATATTACCGCCTCCGATTACGATTGCAACCTGAGTACCTTCATCAACACATTTCTTAATCTGCTGTGCAACTTCATTTATAAAATCAAAATTAAGAATTCCTTCGGCTCTGTTTTCGGGAGCAAGCGCTTCGCCTGAGAGCTTAAGAAGTACTCTCTTGTATTTTGCCATCTAAATCATCCTTTCGATATTATTTTGTTCATACAGAGATATATTACCACATAATAGTAAAATATATCTATCATAAAATGTTAATTATAAGAATTTTTTCGGCAATCAGGCGTTAATTTCGTCTTTTCTTTGAGAAATGAATTCCAGAACCTCTTCGTGCGTGGGAATTGAAGGAGCGGCACCCGCCTTTGATGCAACCATAGCACCGACAGCATTGGCATATTTCGCTGCCTCTATGATATTCTTTCCGTTTCTGAGATATTCAAGAGTAAGAGCAGCAGTGAAGCTATCCCCTGCCGCGGTTGTATCAACTGCGTTTATTTTATATGCAGGAACAAAATTTGCATAAAGACCGTCATATATAAAGCAACCCTTATCACCAAGCTTCAGAACAACGAATTTTGTTTTTACAAGCCTTCTGATTTCGATTGCCGCCGCAATACAGCTTTCGTATGCACTTGGCTTTATTCCCGTGAAAATTTCCGTTTCCGTTTCATT